>JAFRZQ010000119.1 GCA_017442465.1 Anaerotignum sp.
TATGCCATTGGCGGCATCAGCAGTGAAAATATCAATGCAGTGCGAAAAGTGGGTGCTGCAGGTGCCTGTGTGATGAGTGGACTGATGCGATGTGAGAATGTGAAAGAAACAATGAAAGGCTTTGAAATAAAAGTATAAAAATGAATAGTAACCTGTAAACGAGTTTTTCTGACGATTCCAGAGGGATTGACCGAAAACGGGAAGGCAGAAGGGGAGCGCCTTAGGCCTTGCAGAAAACAACAGCGATGGGAAGCCGTGTTCCGGCGTGAGAGGAGACCATGAAGTTTCGACCGAATTTTTATGAAAAAGACCAGAGGCCTGGTCTACGGATTTTCGGGAGAACGCTGTTGAGAGACTCGTTCTCCCATTTTTATGCAGTTATTTGAAGGTCTTGATAGAGAGGATTTTCTCTTTCCTCTATAACAATTTCTTAATTTATACATTATCCTACCCAACCACAGCATATACATAACCAAGCGATACTTAGAGGAGTGCTTGGTTTGAAGACATATATCGAGGAACGGGCGGTGGAGGTTGCCAAATTTATGATCCATACCAATGCCACGGTGCGGGAAACGGCGAAGAAATTCGGCATTTCCAAATCCACAGTGCATACAGTAGTTCCTATCGGTGTCGGTTGTATTGGGTGTTTGCATTCCATCATTCTTGAATGAAAAAGGCACATATTCGGAAAAATTCGATATGTGTCTTTCTTTATTTATCCATTCTGTATATTCTCTTACTGCTGAGGCTCTGCCACGATCTGCATTTCCCCAATACGCAGATAGAAGTTATCTTTATCCGCAAAATGCTTTGCTGTTTCCATATTCCAGTTTCCTCTTTTTACGAGCATACTCCTGTTTTTGGCAGACATGCGGTCGATGGCTTTTACAACTTTATTCCATCTGTCCCAAAGGGCTTCCAGATAATCCTCCTGTAAAAGATCCCCCAGATAATAACCCAGATTTTCCTTCGTCATTGTGCGCAGTTCTGTTACCAGATCTTCATCTAATACGGGAATGGAGGAAATCTCTTTGGACATATGATCAAGATAATGGATCAGCTCTTCATCCACTTCGGGAATGGAACCAGACTGACTGATTTTCTGCTTCATATCTGCAATGTCTTCTTCGGGTACTTTAATATAAAAAGTATTGTTTATCTTATATTCCAGTTCTTCGGCCAATTTCTGATATAATTCAGGAACTGCCTCCATCTTTTCCATAGTATCCTTGAGTTTTTCCAACAGATCCTCCGGCGTCTGATCATCTTCTGTAACAAAAGCAGGCAGATGATTTGTCTTGAAATTAGAATTGATCGTTTCATAGTTCAGCTTACCAAAGGCTAAGTCATTATCGATTCCCTGTACGCCTGTGATTACGGTTTGATTTCCTATTTTAACCGTCGTCACAAAAATATTGGCCTCATGGCGGTCGATCTGTCCGCAGATCGTATCAAACAGCTGCAAAGAGGAAAATTGGCGGATCGCTTCAGGGGTATATACTACATTATTTCTGCCGGCCTCTCTCAGGACCTTCGCATACTCGGTACCTTTTGCCTGTGCCATTACGACACCTTCCTGCATCTGCAGGCCGCTGTGATGAAGCGTTGCTGTATTGGCAAGGGTCACCAGGGATGGATTTTTCAGAATGATCGCCAGACGGCTGGTCAGAGTATTGCGGTTGGACAATACTTCTCCGTCTCCGATTTCAGCTACTCTGCTGGCTACCATTCTGTCTACCCACATTTTATACTTTGGAACCGTATCCTTCAGAATTTCCTGTACTTTTGGGTCTTCCCACTTCACTTCAGAATTTCCCAGCCTGCTTTTTATTGAATCAATGATGCGCTCCATATCTGCCTGATCCGTTGCAGTTTTCAATGCATCAGAAATATCTGGGATCTCGCTGATAGGCTTCATGAGGTTTTCCAGCGAAGTATAAAGGGAGAGGTCCTTTTCATCCATACAGTGATCAATATAGGTTTCTCTGAACATGATTTCTGCATTTTGCAGTTTTTCTTCTTTTTTGAAATAGTAGTCTGACTTTTCGCCTTTAATGATCTGGACTTCACTGGTAGCTGCACCACCTGTTTGTACATCCTTCACCTGATCCAGATCAAAATCGCTGCCGCGAATCAGCCCAATTACATTCCCCCAGAGCAATGATGTATTCTTTTCACATGCGTATGTATAAAGTTCGGCTGCCTTATTCTCAAATTTGGCTTTCTCCTGCTCCGCAAGGCTTAATGTGCCTTTTACCAGGTGAAGTCTTGCTTTGCCAGAGGATGTGATGGGATGCTTATGGCTGTGGATATATCTCTGACAACTTTCCACAAGGTTACTGTACAGAGATTGAATGGTTTTCAGCTGTGAATCAAATCTATCCTGAACTTGGGAAAGCTCGATATACATATATGCAGCGAGTTCACCCTGATACATTTTGATTTTGCTCATTTCTTCTCCATCTTTATGCTTGATGCCGGCAACCTGAAAATTGCTTTCCTGCAGGATCTGGGTATGCTGCAGAACGCTCTCCATGGAAGAGGCATACATATCTTGCATCTTATCCATTTCTTTTGTTTTGAATAGCGTATCTTTTTTTACGAACTTTTCATTTTCATGCCTAAACATATAAATTCCCCCTGAACTATGATGAATTGGGAATATAACTGGTATTTTATACACAAAACATATATTTATTTTGATTGTACTGCTATTTTAGCTTAACATTATTTCTGTGTTTTAACGATATTTCGTATGAAAAGTATCTTTTTTCTGCCTCAAATGATATCAGATTAGGAGAAAACTAAAACCAAAAGTTTATTACAGACATAGGGTTTGTTATATCAGGAAAAAGAACGGCATATACATAACCAAGCGATACTTAGAGGAGTGCTTGGTTTGAAGACATATATCGAAGAACGGGCGGTGGAGGTGGCAAAATTTATGATCACCACCAATGCCACTGTGCGGGAAACGGCGAAGAAGTTTGGGATCTCAAAATCGACGGTGCACAAGGACATCACAGACAGAGTGGAGCGGATAGACCCTGAACTGGCGAAGTCTGTCCGTCAGGTGCTGGAAGTGAATAAGGCAGAGCGACATATCCGCGGAGGTCTGGCAACAAGGGAAAAATATCTTCCTAATAAAACTCCATGAAAAAAAGGCTATCCCTGTTTTTGGTATAGCCTTGCTGTTTTTATAGTAATGTTACCATTCTGCCGTCCAGTTCGATCATTTCTTCCTCTTTCATTTTTTTCAGTTCCCGCATCATGGCACTGCGGTCGATGCAGAGGTAGTTAGCCAGTTTCAGCAGGGAAAAAGGCAGTTCAAAGGTCAGGCAGTTCTGCTTGGTGGACTGGATGCGAAAATAGCTCATCAGTTTGCCGCGGATGGAACGATGGCTGAGGATATCTACCTTTTCTGTCAGATGAACCACTTTTCCCGCCATCAGCTGCAGCATGTTTTCCACCACCTGAGTGTGATGCTGACAGGTATTGGAGCAGCGTTTGGTGATCTGCCCTTTTTCGATAAACAGAACGGTGCAGTCTTTTTCGCATACAGTGATAAATTCATCTTCTCTGTTGGCAAAGGCAAAAGCATCGCCGAAAACGCCGGTATCCTCCAGATATTCCAGAAGATCCAAAGAGCCGTCGATGGAGATGCGGCTGACAGAAACAGCCCCGTCCAGAAGAAGGCAGATATATTCTTTTTTTCCTTCTGTGGTGGGGATAATGTCTTTTTCGGAGAAAGAACGCTTCCTCATGTCAAAGCAGGGGACCATTTTTTCGATGCTTTCCGGAGAAACATTCTGAAATAATGCGTTTTTCGAAATATTTTCCATATTTTTCTCCTTTCTGTTGCATTTGCAACATAGATTTCCGTTAAGTCCATGATATCATAAAATCACAGAAAAGCAAGAGAAAAGAAGATGAATGGGAAAGATAAAAACGGGATAAAATTTTATCAGAAACCCATTGACAAAACCCTATCAAAGAGATATAATTCAGATAGGATATCAAATAAGAATGATTATCATTTAGGAAAAAATAAAAGAGAGAGTATATTTCAAAACAAGGAGGAATCATTATGAAGGAACCTAGATTTTACAAATGCGCACATTGTGGCAACATCATTACAAAGATTGAAGACAAAGGTGTTCCCGTATTCTGCTGTGGTCAGAAAATGGATGAACTGGTGCCTAACACATCCGACGGTGCCGGCGAAAAACACGTACCCGTTGTAGAAATCAATGGCAAAGAAGTAAAAGTAGTAGTTGGTGAAGTTTCTCATCCTATGATCGAAGAACATCACATCGCATGGATCGTTCTGCACACAAATAAAGGTGTTCAGGTGAAATATCTGGATCACACAGGTGCACCTGAAGCAGTTTTCGCACTGGCTGAAGGCGAAGAAGTGATTGCAGCTTATGAATACTGCAACCTGCACGGTCTGTGGAAAAAAGAAATCTGATAACGAAGAATTTTAAGGAGGAGGGCGGAATCGCTCTCCTCTATTTTCATAAACAGGGAAATCAACAGAAATTGACAGTTCCCTTTCTTTTTTGACAAAATATCCTATTATTTTTATATGAGAGGTGTAAATTATGAGAACATTGCAGCTGAAAAACGACCTGTACTGGGCAGGTATTCTGGATAAAGATCTGAGAGTATTCGATATCATCATGTACACAGAATTTGGTACGACTTATAACTCCTATATCCTGAAGGCGGGGGATAAGACCATCCTCTTCGAAACAGCCAAGGAAAAATTCTATGATGACTACAGAGCTGCCCTGACAGAACAGCTGGATATCGATACCATCGATTATATCGTAGTCAGCCATACAGAACCTGACCACGCAGGCTCTATCCAGAGACTGGTACAGGAAAACCCTAAGGTGAAGATCATTGCAACTGCAACAGCCATTTCCTTCCTGAAGGAGATCGTAAACGAAGATTTCTATTCCATCGCAGTCAATGACGGCGACGAAATGAAGATCGGGAACAAGACACTGCGCTTCCTGCTGGTGCCCAACCTGCACTGGCCTGATACCATGTACACATATGTAGTGGAAGACAAGACTCTGGTGACATGTGACTCCTTTGGTTCCCACTATGCTCACGAAGGTATCCTGCGCAGCACAGTAACAGACTATTTTGGCTACCTGAGAGCTACAAAATATTATTTCGAAAACATCCTGGGCCCTTTCAGACAGCCCTATATGACAGATGCACTGAGACGTGTGCGTGAACTGGAGATCGACATGATCTGTCCCGGTCACGGCCCTGTTCATGACAGCCATATTGAAGAACTGATGGCGATCTATGATGCATGGTGTCAGCTGCCTGTTAATGAAAAAACAACAGTTGTTATCCCTTATGTAAGTGCTTACGGTTACACAGAACAGCTGGCGGAAAAGATTACAGAAGGGATCAAAGAAGCCGGTGATATTGATGTAAGATCCTATGACCTGGTGGAAGTAGATGCAGCCGCAGTGGCAGGCGAGATCGGCGCAGCCGACGGTATCCTCTTCGGTACACCTACGATCCTGCAGGAAGCACTGAAACCCATCTGGGATCTGACCACAGGTCTGTATGCACCTATCCACGGCGGCAAACTGGCTTCCGCTTTCGGCAGCTATGGCTGGTCCGGTGAAGGTGTTCCCCATATCATTGAAAGACTGAAACAGGTAAATATGCGTGTGGTAGATGGCTTTACTGTTCGCCTGAAACCCTCCGAAAAAGATCTGGCAGAAGCATTCGAATTCGGTTATCAGTTCGGCGTGAAGCTGCTGCAGGGCGAAGTGAAGAAACCTTCCGCAAGAGCAGGCCTGGTAAAATGTCTGGTTTGCGGCGAGATCATTCCTTCTGATGCAGAAGTATGTCCTGTTTGCGGCGTAGGCCCTGACAATTTCGTTCCCGTAGCGGATCCCGATACAGGTTTCCGTAAGGACTCCGAAGAAAGATTCGTAATTCTGGGCGGCGGTACTGCGGCACTGAATGCGGCGAAGAATATCCGCCTGAGAAACAGCACAGCTTCCATCGTGATGCTGTCTGAAGAAAGCGAACTGCCTTATGACAGACCTATGCTGACAAAGGCAATGTTCGGTGCAGTTTCTAACGGTGCCATTGCCAGCGAACCTGCAGAATGGTACAAGGAAAACAATGTTGACCTGAGACTGAACAGCAAAGTAGAAAAACTGGATGCGGAAAAGAAAGAAGTCATCCTGACAGACGGCTCCGTATTCTCCTATGATAAATGTATTTACGCACTGGGTTCCTCCAGCTTCATCCCTCCTTTCAAAGGCAAGGATCTGCCCGAAGTGATCTCCATCCGCTCCATCAAGGACGTGGAAAAAGTGAACGAACTGGCGAAGAATGCGAAAAATGCAGTCGTGATCGGCGGCGGCGTTCTGGGTCTGGAAGCGGCTTGGGAACTCAGAAAAGCAAAACTGAACGTAACGGTACTGGAAGGCGCTCCCGTTCTGATGGCGGGCAAGGTAGACCCCGAAACAGTACGTATCCTGACAGACGTAGCGAAACAGAAGGGCATCGAAATCAAAGTTGGTGTGAAGATCGACGAGATCAGCGGTGCAGAACATGTGGACGGCGTTGTGGCTGACGGTGAAAAGATCGCAGCAGATCTGGTTCTGGTATCCACAGGTGTTCGTGCAAACATCGCCATCGCCCAGGCTGCAGGTCTGGCAACAGACAGAGCGGTCATCGTAGACAAAAACATGGCATCCAGCGCAGCAGATATTTATGCAGCGGGTGACTGTGCACAGTACGACGGCGCGAATATCACAATCTGGCCCGTGGCTTCCGAAATGGGCCGTATCGCAGGCGCAAATGCAGCCGGTGAAGCACTGGTTTACGAACCTGAAGTAAACGGCATGAGCTTCCACGGTATGGGCACAAGCCTGTTCTCCATCGGCGATATCGGCACAAAACCCGATGTTTCCTACAAAACAGTGGAAATCAAAGATGACAAGAAACAGACTCTGGAAAAGATCTGGTTCAGAAACAACATCATTTCCGGCGCGGTGCTGGTAGGCGATCTGTCCCGTATGGCAGAAATGATCGACGCTGTGAAATACAAAAAATGCTTTAAGGAAATTTTCTAAAATGAATTGATATAAAATAGGGTTCAAGTTAGGAACCGAGTTCCTTCTTTGATATACTCTCTTAAGGAAAAGCACCCGAAAGGGTGCTTTTCTGATGCAACAAAACAGCACCAGCTTTCGTCCAAAAAGGAGAAAGAGAGGTGCTGTCTATGAAGAAACTGCTTTGTTTGTTGTTGAGTTTTGTTTTTTTGACAGGATGCCAGCCGGTGGAACAAGGATCTCCGGATATCAAAGATCTTCCTCCGGAGGAACTTTCCCATTGGGAAGATATCGATTTGACGGAAGTGCCGGAAGATATTTATATCTGGGAAGATGTGGGAGCGACTATCCTGCTGCCGGAAGGGACCATGGAGGTTTGTGATGTGACTGTCAGAAAGGACAGCGGTGCAGGAGCCATCTGGTTTGAATTTAAGGATGGCGGCGATACGGCTTTCTGGCTGAAAGCCTATGAAAAACCGTCGGATGACCTTTGCGGACTGCCGCCCCAGGAGCCTCTGGAGGAACAGCTGGGCGTATTTACTTTGGGCGAAACGGATACCCATATCATTCAGGTGATGACTTCCACCTGCGGCACCCTGAATAATGAAGAAATTCGCCCCCTGTGGGTGGAAATGCGGCAGAAGGCATGGGAGATGACAGAGGCCAATATTATCTTGCCGGGTAAATAAAAAAGAAGTCCTTTCGGACTTCTTTCTTTTTATAGGGGATTATTAGGGATAATATGAGTTATTTTGAACGGATATTTCGGTATTAGTAGTTCTGGCACAGCAGCTGGAAGTAAGCCTGAGGATGTTCACATACAGGGCACATACCGGGAGCCTGTTTGCCTACATGGATGTGACCACAGTTAGCACACTGCCAGATCATGTCGCCATCTCTGGAGAATACCAGACCGCCTTCTACGTTAGCCAGCAGTTTGCGATATCTTTCTTCATGTTCTTTTTCGATCTTGCCTACTGCTTCGAACAGGTATGCGATGCGGTCGAAGCCTTCTTCTCTTGCTTCTTTCGCCATTCTGTCATACATGTCTGTCCATTCGTAGTTTTCACCTTCA
>JAFRZQ010000120.1 GCA_017442465.1 Anaerotignum sp.
ACAGTCCAAGTCAAAAATAATATATTTCATAAGTACCTCTTACTCTCTGTATTTATCGATTTTTTCGCTGATGGTCAGAACACCTGCAGGATTATGGAAAATCTTAACATAAGCCTTGGTCGAAGGCGCACCTTGTTCAATGGGGATTTCCTGACAACGCTTAATAATATTCATCAGCGCATCGAATTCACCCTCTACAACGGTCTCAAAGGGGCCTACTTCGTAATGACAGCCTGTAGATTTGATATAGGCGATGACTTCATCCACGATTTCACAGACTTTTTTAATGTCAGAAACATCAGGCAGAACCTGAATGGCGATGCTTGTTGTATACACTTTGCATTCCTCCTTTTGGCGTTTTATGAAAAGAGTGTAGCATTTTTCCATAGAAATGACAAGTCTGCTTGCAGTGGAGGGGGAAGAGTGGTATCATCAGTTTCAGAGAAAAATACGGTTTTATACATAGATATACAAAGGAGAATCACTATGGATTATCGCATTGAAAAAGACTCCATGGGCGAAATGAAGGTGCCCGTGAACGCATATTGGGGGGCGCAGACCCAGAGAAGCTATGAAAATTTTAAGATCGGTACAGAAAAGATGCCTAAGGAGATCACATACGCCTTTGCTATCCTGAAAAAGGCTGTGGCACAGGCAAATTACAGATTGGGCAAACTGGATGAAAGAAGATGTAAGATCATCGGGCAGGTCTGCGATGAAGTGCTGGCAGGCAAACTGGATGACCATTTCCCTCTGGCAGTTTGGCAGACAGGCAGCGGCACTCAGAGCAATATGAATATGAATGAAGTGGTTGCCAACCGCGGCAATGAGATCGCAGGGGAAAAACTGCTGCATCCCAACGACCATGTAAATATGAGCCAGAGCAGCAACGACACTTTCCCTACAGCCATGCATATCGCCGCGGTGCTGGAAACAAAGAATAAACTGATCCCTGCCATCGAAAGAATGATCGCAGAATTCGAAAGATTGGAAAAAGAGAATGAAGGTATCATTAAAACAGGCAGAACACATCTGCAGGATGCCACACCCATTACATTCTCTCAGGAAATTTCCGGCTGGAGAAACATGCTGGAAAAGAGCAGGAAAATGATCGAAATGGGTCTGACAGAAGTGGCGGAACTGGCTCTGGGCGGCACAGCCGTCGGCACAGGTCTGAATGCTCCTGCAGGCTTTGCGGAAGCGGCGGCGGAAGAAGTATCCAAACTGACAGGTATTCCTTTTATCACGGCTGAAAATAAATTCCACTCTCTGACAGCGAAGGATGAAATCGTGTTTGTTCACGGTGCCATCAAAGGTTTGGCGGCAAATATCATGAAAATTTCCAATGATATTCGCTGGCTGGCAAGCGGCCCTCGCTGTGGTCTGGGAGAAATTTTCATTCCCGAAAATGAACCCGGCTCTTCCATCATGCCCGGCAAAGTGAACCCTACCCAGTGTGAAGCCATCACAATGGTAGCGGTACAGGTCATGGCCAATGATGCTGGTATTGGTATCTGCGCGTCTCAGGGTAATCTGGAACTGAACGTATTTATGCCGGTAATGATTTATGAATATCTCCAGTCTGTGCGTCTCTTGGCGGATGGACTGGATTCCTTCCGTGAAAACTGCGTCTGCGGCATTGTAGCCAACAAAGAAAAAATGGAAGAAAACCTGCATCGTTCTCTG
>JAFRZQ010000121.1 GCA_017442465.1 Anaerotignum sp.
CAGCAGTGATTTATTTGTATTACTGGAAGCATAAAAATAAAGAGTCCGAAAGGACTCTTATTTTTTATGGATTGCTCTCCCTTTCCTGACGAAAAGAAATGTTTTTGCCATCGGTATCACACACGATGGTACCCTGCTCATCCGTACGAAAAATTTCCATACCGTAATTCTGTAATCGTTTTAATGTCACTGCTTCGGGATGGTCATAAATATTCTCTTCTCCCACGCTGATGACCGCATAATCCGCATCGGTATAGGCCAGAAATTCCTCTACGCTGGATCCGGAACTGCCATGATGGCTCACCTTCAGCACATCAGCACTGATGTCAAATCCCTGCTCCAGAATGTCATATTCACCTTCTATTTCAACATCTCCCGTAAACAGGAACGCGGTTTCTCCCACAGATACCCGCAAAACGATAGAATGATTGTTCAGGTTACTGTATTCCTTTACAGGGCCAAAAATCTCTACAGGCAAACCGTTGAAATCCAGCACATCGCCGGGCACAGGATGCTGCACCTGCAGCCCCTTTCCCTCCACGGCATCCAGAACGTCCCGATATGTTTCTGTATCCGCCGAAACATCCGGCATATAAACTGCTCCTATATCAAAGGCTTCAATGGCTGCATCCAAAGAGCCGATATGATCTTCATGGGGATGTGTCCCCACAACCATATCCAGTTTTTTCACGCCCACATTCCGCAGATAAGTCACAATATGTTCCGCATCATCATTATTCCCGCCGTCGATCAGCATAAAATGTCCGCCGGAAGCCAATAAAGCACAGTCCGCCTGCCCCACATCAATGAAATGGACTTCCATTTCACCATCCGGCACTTCGATTTTCTGTACTTTTTCCGGCCACAGATATTCATCCAAAACACCGCTTTGGATGACCTCATTCAGAATTTCTCCTACGCTGTCACAGCCTGTCAGTCCCAACGCCAAACATAGCAGTAACAGCCATTGTTTCATTTTTTTCATCGTTCTCCCCCATTTACAAAGATACCGTTTTATTCTATCATCCCCGCTTTTCCTTCACAAGACGAACACATTCTTAAAAATTTCAGACAAAAGAAGACCCTCAAGGATATTTCCTTAAGGGTCAATGCACATTATTATTTTTCGATATATTGGATCGCAATACAGCCAGGACCACCCTGTGTTACGAATGCCGCCCCCAGATCAAGAATCTGATATTCCACTTCAGGGAAGGCTTCTTTCAGCTGTTCCACAACTTTCTTTGCTTCCTCTGGTACTCTTGCATGGGAAACATACAGTACATGTCTGCTGTCCAGATCCGCTTTTTTCAGATGTTCGATAATTAATGCTACCACAGCCTTCATGGTTCTTTTCATACCGAATTTATCCAGCTTTTTGCCACCATCTGTCTGTTTCATGATGGGTTTCAGTTTCAGCACAGAACCAAATGCTGCCGCCATCGGGGTCAATCTGCCGCCCCTTCTCAGAAAATCAAAATCCTGAGGGATCAGGAAGGATTCATGATGTTCGGAAGCATATTCCAGCCATGCAAGGATTTCTGCAACAGATTTCCCTTCTTCCACCATCTTCTGTGCCTTTTCTACCATATAACGATGGGGACCGCAAAGGGTCTTGCTGTTGAAAACAGTAATGTTTTCTTTATTACCAACGGATTCTCTTGCACCACAGGCACTCTGATAGGTACCGGAAAGACCGTCTGCCATAGCGATATTGATGATCACATCTTCAGGGTATGCTTCATAAGCCTCCATTACTTCCCCAACGGGAGGCTGGGAGGAACGGGGATGATTGCCTTCCGCGATCTTACCATAAAAAACATCCATATCTACCAGAAGATCTCTGTCATCCAGATCGGCAATGCTAACACAGAGAGGCAGTACATCAAAGCCCAGCTTCCTGCCTTCTTCCGGTGTATAAAGGGGGGATGAATCAGTTAAAATTTTTACCATAAAAAATACCTCTTGATATAGTTTTCAATGCCACTTGTATTAGTTTGCAATAAATATGCATTTTCGTCAACATATTCCTTATGGTAATTCATTTTTCGGCATTATTTTGCATAATTATTGTATTAATCAACAAAATAATCCATAAAAAGGAAAATGCTCTTATCAGTCTGTATCATGCAAACTGACAAAAGCATTTATTTTTTCAAATCTTTACTTGTTCTTAACCTTTCTTTTTATGGACATTACGAATGGTTTTCTTTTTAGCAGGCTTCTTCTGATCGCCGCCTTTCGCACCACCCTTTGCACCACCTTTACCAGCACCGGGCTTACCGCCTTTATACTGGGAATCGCGCTGCATCTGTCTGGGGCGAATGAGACAATGCTTCTCAAAGCCGATCAGATCCTGTCTGCCGGCTTTTTTCAGTGCCTCCATGACCAGATCATAGTTCTGGGGCAGTCTATACTGCATCAGCGCACGCTGCATCGCCTTTTCATGAGGAGATTTAGGAACATATACCTTTTCCCCTGTTCTGGGATCTTTTTCTGTATAATACATCGCAGTAGATAATGTACCGGGTGTGGGATAGAAATCCTGCACCTGCTCAGGCATATGGTGGATATCACGAAGATATTCCGCCAGTTCGATCGCCGCATCCAGATCACTGCCGGGGTGGCTGCTCATCAGATAAGGCACCAGATACTGTTCCATACCAAGGCGTTTATTGATGTCATAATATTTCTTTACGAATCTCTGATAAACATCGCCCGCAGGCTTGCCCATCTTCATCAGGACTTTTTCAGAAACATGCTCAGGGGCAACCTTCAGCTGACCGCTGACATGATATTTGCAGAGTTCATTGAAGAAGGTTTCATCCTTATCATAGATCAGATAATCGTAACGGATACCGGAACGGATGAATACCTTTTTGATACGAGGAATTTCTCTGATTTTTCTCAGCAGCTGTACATAGTCCTTATGATCTACTTCCAGGTTCGGACATTTTGTAGGCCACAGACACTGTCTGTCGCGGCAGGCACCATGTTCCAGCTGTTTCTTGCAGGCAGGACCACGGAAATTGGCTGTGGGACCACCTACGTCATGGATGTAGCCTTTGAAATCAGGATCCCATGTAATCTTTTCCGCCTCTGCGATCAGGGAGTTATGGCTTCTTGCTGTCACTACTCTCCCCTGATGGAATGCCAGCGCACAGAAATTACAGTTACCAAAACAACCGCGGTTGCTTACCAGGGAGAATTTTACTTCTTCGATGGCAGGAACGCCGCCTTTTTCGATATACATAGGATGATAATTTCTTTCAAAATTCAGGGCATATACCTTGTCCAGTTCCTGTGTTCTCAACGGAGGAGAAGGAGGATTCTGCACCACTGTCCATTCATCATATTCTTCGATCAATGTCTGGCCCAGTACAGCATCCGTATTCTGATACTGAATCAGGAA
>JAFRZQ010000122.1 GCA_017442465.1 Anaerotignum sp.
GGTTGATGGCACTTTCCAGAACTTCCTTGGAGAACATATCCAGGTGGTTAGTCGGTTCGTCCAGCATCAGGGTGTTTGCTTTACTCAGCATGATTTTCGCCAGGGATACGCGGCCTTTTTCGCCGCCGGAAAGGGCGGAAATGGGTTTGAACACATCGTCCCCGGTGAATACAAAGGCTGCCAGCATATTTCTGATCTGCCCCTGTGTCAGTGTGGGGTAGGAATCAGAGATCTCTTCAAAAATAGTTTTGCTTTCGTCCAGCTTCGCCTGTTCCTGATCGTAATAACCAACAAAAACATTGGTGCCGAAACGGATCAGACCGCTGTCGGAGGAAACTTCCTTCAGAAGCATGCGGAACAGGGTGGACTTGCCTACGCCGTTGGGGCCGATGATGGCCACCTTATCGCTTCTTTTGACATCAAAGGAAACACCCTGGAAAATTTTCTGGCCGCCGTAGGATTTGGACAGGTCTTCCGCATGGAGCACATCGTTGCCGCTGGTCAGGTGGGGTGTCAGTGTCAGGCGCATCTGATCGGGCAGAGCGTCAGGCCTGTCAATGCGTTCCATTTTATCCAGCACCTTCTCACGGCTTTCTGCACGCTTGATGGATTTTTCACGGTTGAACTGACGCAGGGTGCGGATGACATCCTCCTGATGTTTGATCTCCTTCTGCTGCATATCGTATGCTTTCTGCTGGATTTCGCGGTTGATCTCTTTCTGCTGCCAGTAGAAGGAATAGTTGCCGTTGTATACATAGGATTTTTTATTTTCGATTTCGATGACCTTCGTAACGATTCTATCTAAGAAATAACGGTCATGGGAAATGATAAGGACAGAACCGGGGTATGTTCTGAGGAAATCCTCCAGCCATTCGATAGATGCGATATCCAGATGGTTGGTCGGTTCGTCCAGCAGCAGCACATCAGGTTTGGAAAGCAGCAGTTTCCCCAGATGCACACGGGTCTTCTGGCCGCCGGAAAGCTGGTTCATAGGGCGGTTGAAATCGCTTTCCTGAAAGCCAAGCCCCTTCAGAACGCCTTTCAGTCTGCTCTGATAGCTGTAGCCGTCGTTTTCTTCAAAATAGTGCTGCAGGGCAGCATATTCTTCCATTTTATCTGCCAGGGCTTGTCCGGACAGACCACCCATTTCGTTTTCCATTTCACGAAGATTGGCTTCTGTCTGCATGATTTTATTAAAGACTGATAACATTTCGTCATAGATGGTCTTGTCGCTGTTGATTTCAAAATTCTGTGCCAGATAGCCGACAGAGGTATCTTTTTTCAGATAAAATTCACCGCCGTCTGCGGAGATCTCTCCCGTCAGTACTTTGAATAATGTGGTTTTGCCCGCGCCGTTAACGCCTACGATTGCGGCTTTTTCCCGCTCTTCAATATGAAAAGTGATCTTCTCTAAGATCACATCGATGCCATATGCCTTGTGTAATTGTCTGCATGCAAGGATCATCTCTTTTACCCCTCCATTACCATTCATAATTCTTTATCAATCATACCAGAAAATTCGATTGAATAAAAGACTTATTGTTGACAATAAAATAACAGGAGTGCTATACTAAAAACACAGATAATCGAGGGGAAGCATCTGCACGGCAGTTGCTTTTTTCGGTTATACCCTATGATGAGAGGATTTGGAATTATGGATAGCGAC
>JAFRZQ010000123.1 GCA_017442465.1 Anaerotignum sp.
ATGGGCCCCAGGGGCTATATGGGCTTCCCCGGACCTACCGGCCCCACCGGGGCAACTGGTGTAACGGGTCCTTTCGGCCCTCAGGGTAATCCCGGGGCTACAGGGGCTACCGGCGCTACAGGGGCTGTCGGCCCTGCAGGTCCTACCGGCGCAACCGGTGCCCCTGGCGAAATCGGCCCCGTTGGTGCTACGGGGGCAACTGGAGCAATCGGCCCTGTGGGCCCTACCGGTGCAACCGGTGCTACTGGCGAAATCGGCCCCGTTGGTGCTACGGGGGCAACTGGAGCAATCGGCCCTGTGGGTCCTACGGGGGCCACCGGCGCAACCGGAGCAACCGGGGCTACCGGAGCCACCGGCGCTACAGGGGCTACAGGCGCTACAGGGGCTACCGGCACTACGGCTCCCCTGAACCTGAACAGTTCTGCCAACGAAGATATACAGATACCGGCCGCTGCCGATACAGCCCTGATCTTCGCCATTACCCAGGCGCAGTCCGGCACCGCCATCTCCCATGCAGCAGGCACTGCAGAATTTATCCTGACAGCGCCCGGCATTTATGAGATCGAATATAATACCGTGGTTTCTTCCAGTGCTGATCCCACCTTTACTGCCGCCCTGCATCTGGAACAGAACGGTGTCATCATCCCCGGCTCCCGTTCCTCCGTTTCCCTTTCTGCCGCAGCTGATGAACAGACCCTCTCCGGCCGTTCTGTCATCACTGTTAACGGCACACCAGTCACCATCACACTGGTGGCAGAGGACGCCAACGGCTCCTACAGCAACACTGTCCTGACCATTCAGAAACTGGATTAAGGACAATAAAAGAAGCGAGCACTTTGTGCTCGCTTTTCTTTATAAATAGGCTGTCCCCTTCGCCACGATGGATACCTTCCCCGTGATATGAAGGGCTGTGATCATTCCATTTTCCACAGAGACTTCCGCCCCCATAATGCCGCCAGGCTGTTTCAGGCTGACGGATAGGGATTTTCCTTCCTTCATAGCCAGATAAGCACCGATGGCAGATGTGCCGCTGCCACAGCCCCGTTCCCAGATGAGCGTTGCCCCCTGAACGGAAACCAGAGGCTTTAATGTGCCATTTTCTTCGTCAAAAAGCAGGATACCGAATGCCGCAGGCATTTCCTTCGCCCATTCTTCGACTGCCTGTTCCGCTTTTTCCACAGCGTCTTCGCCCCAGAGGGACACAGGCACGATGATATGACTGAGACCTTCGAAAACGACCACATCCAGTTCGTATGCTTCGCCGTTCAAATGGAATTTCTTATGTTCGATGGCTTTGGGCAGAGGCATGGAAACCCTGCCGGAATAGCCCTGTTCTTCTTTTCTCATGCGACAGTTTACCAAACTGTCTGCCCCGGAAACCTCAAGGATGATCTCCGTCTCTTCGCCCACATTCAGGCCTTTTTCCTCCGCCAGCACCGCCGCCAGAGAAAGGGACGCATTGCCGCAGAATTCTCCTGCCATCATCTGCAGACGTTTTTCCGCAAGGGAGTTTTCAGGCTCCTCGATATACCCAGCCTGCTCCGCATACACGCTGCCATAGGCGATGAGTTTTTCCGCCACTTCCAGATGCTGTTCTCTGGGTACAGGGGTCTCTATGAGGAGGGTCATGTTTTCCGTAGGGCTGGTTTTGATGAACTTCAGTTCCATCCAACCACTTCCTTACTGCTGGAAACGGCTCAGGAATGCCTTTGTACGATCCTGCTGAGGGTTATTGATGATCTGGTGAGGATCGCCTTCTTCCACGATCACGCCGCCATCCATGAAAATGATATGGTCGGATACATCACGGGCAAAGGACATTTCATGGGTAACGATAACCATTGTCATATGTTCTGCCGCCAGATCCTTGATAACTTTCAGGATCTCCCCTGTCAGTTCAGGGTCAAGGGCGGAAGTAGGTTCGTCAAAGAACAGGATGGCAGGTTTCATCGCCAGTGCGCGGGCGATGGATACACGCTGCTGCTGACCGCCGGACAGCTCGCAGGGGTAAGCATCTTCCTTATCAGACAGACCCATTTTTTTCAGCAGTTCTCTTGCTTCCGCATAAACCTCATCCTTATTGCGTTTGCCAATGAGGATGGGTGGTTCTGTGATATTTCTCATAACGGAATAGTGCGGGAACAGATTGAAATTCTGGAACACCAGACCAAAATGCTTCTTCACGCCCTGCAGTGTGTCTTTGTCGCCGTAAACAGCTTTGCCGTTTTCATCGGCTTTTGCTGCATAGTCGCCCAGATAAATCAGGTCGCCGCCGTCCATAGTTTCCAGCAGCGTTGCGCAGCGCAGCAGTGTGGATTTACCGGAACCGGAAGGGCCGATGATGGATACGACCTGACCTTCGGAAACAGACAGGGAAATATCCTTCAAAACTTCGTTGTCGCCGAAGCTTTTATTACAATGATTGATCTCCAATACTTTTTTCATGCGTAGCCCTCCTTTCTTAACGATAATAGCTCAGTTTCTTTTCGATACATTCCATTACAAATGCCACAACGGCATTGAAGATGAAATAGAACACACCTGCAACGAACAGAGGCATGATGGTTGTCTGTGCCGCTGCGATCTGTTTTGCTACGGTAAACATTTCTTCGTATGTCAGAACGAATGCCAGAGAAGTATCTTTTACCAGTGTGATGACTTCATTTGTAACGGGAGGCAGCACACGTTTTACCATCTGAGGGAAAATGATTTTGAAGAAGGTCTGCTGTTTGTTGTAGCCCAGTACAGACGCAGCTTCGTACTGACCCTTGGGGATGGATTCGATACCAGAACGATAGATTTCTGCAAAGTAAGCCGCATAGTTGATGGAGAAACCGATGATCACCGCAATAAAACGGTAAGAACGGGGCAGTGTCCAGCCAAACATATAATAAGGGCCGAAAAATACCACCAACAGCTGCAGCATCAGAGGTGTACCACGCAGGATCGCAATAAAGAATTTGATGACTGCCTGCAGGGGCTTGAATCTGGACATACGGCCAAAGGCAACTGCCAGACCCAGAGGCATGGAAAACAGCAGTGTCAACACGAAGATCAGCAGGGATGCACCCATACCGCCGACCAGCTGCTGCATAACAACAGTAATATTCATAGAAATGTTCCTTTCTTATCTTAAATTATCTTTCAAAAAGGGGATTTTTGAAATGATTCCTTAACGCAGGAAAAGGCGGCAGGAATTTCCCGCCGTCTTACCTGTTATATTACGTTATTTACTTTCGAAATTATTTGCCCAGGCAAACCATTTTGTCCAGGTTGTAGTCAGCATAGTTAGAAGCGATTTCCATAAATGTGCCGTCTTCTACCATTTCATCCAGAGTAGCCTGTACTGTGTCTCTCAGTTCTGTATCGTCCATACGGAAGCCGATCGCATACTGTTCTGTGGACAGAGGTTCTTCCAGCATTTTGAATTTGTCTGCTTTTGTTGCCAGCTGATACTGTGCTACGCCGATATCTACTGCGATGGCATCATTTGTGCCTGCTTCCAGGTTCATGAATGCTGTGTTGTAATCAGCGATTTCATCCAGAGCTGCAAAGGAAGCAACTACATCGGGTTTATCCTGCAGTGCAGCCAGAGCGGAGGAACCAGCCTGTGTGATCACATATTTGCCAGCCAGATCTGCTTCTGTTTCGATGGCATCGTCTGCTCTTACAACATAAACGATGGAGTTATCAACATAGGGTTCAGAGAACAGATAGGAATCTTCTCTGCCGTTCATTGTGAAACCGTTCCAGATACAATCGATGGCACCGGAGTTCAGTTCCATATCTTTTGCGTTCCAGTCGATGGGCTGTTTTACCAGTTCCCAACCCTGTCTAGCACAAACTTCTGCAGCCAGATCCAGGTCGAAGCCGGCATAGTCGCCATCTTCTGTTCTGTAGCCGTAAGGAGGGTATTCAGCATCGAAACCAACTGTGAATGTTGTTCTTGCCGCATCATCTGCGGGTGCTTCTGCTTCAGAACCGCCGCCGCAGCCTGCCAGTACGGATACGCCCATAACCATTGTTAAAAACAGTGCTAAATATTTTTTCATAATTATTTCTCCCCTTTTATTTTTTCATAATTTTGATTTTCGAGGTCTCCCTCGGTTCTTCATTATATTATCACGCTACCACACTAAAGTAAAGCAGGATTTTGTCTAATAATCACACTCTATTTTTGTATATCATGCACAAAAAAAGCCCCAAAACTTTCGTTTTGGGACTTTTCTTTCCTTTATTCCGCTGTTGCCTTGATCCAAACAACTTCATTGCCATCCAGTGTCATTGCCAGCTGACATTTATCACCGGCATCTTCACAATCTTTCAAGAAGTCTTCCAGACCATCCAGATCATTATCATACTGAGAACGATATTTGTCCTCATCCACTCCGCTGGATAATCTGTATACAAAATCAGCACTTGTATCTACGATATAAGTTTCATTTCTTCCGTCTTCCTTTACAACGATCTCATCATCGTCTTCATAAACGGAGATCAGTTCGCCATAGGCGTCTTCCCAGTTCGCTGTAATGGTCTTTACTTTCCCGCTGTTGTTGTATTCCAGTTCTACATAGAGTACAGAGCCATAAGCTTCATACATCTTCGCATCCAGCGCCGCCAGAGAAATATCCTTGCCGCCCAGCGTTGCTTTTGCATTATCTGCCAGTTCCTGTTTCACTGTCATGCCCGCTGCACGAATGGAAATGATCCCTTCTGCCTCGTCGATATAACGCAGTTCCCCTTCTGCAGCATCCTGCATCTGGGCCTTGATCGCATTGACATAGCCGCTGTTATTGAATCCCAGTTCTGCATGGAACACATAGGAGCCCATATATCCGATCAGATCATTCAGGCTGCGGCTTCTGCCGTCAATGGATACGCTCACGTCATTAGAGAGCTCATAACTGTATTCCTTTTCATCAATAATAATAGTTACATCGTACGCATCTATCGCCTTCAGTTCACCATTGTTATTATTGCTGTATTTGGAAACCGCCAGAATAGAAGTTACTCTGTCATCACGATCCAGTTCCACTGTTACCGTATACGCTACATCATCACGGTAGCTTTCCTTCAGAGCGTCCACACTGCTCTTCTTGCCGTCAATTTTTACGGAAACAGAATCATCCAGAGAATATTTATGAGTCGTTCTGCCCGCACTGAACTCAATCTCTTTGCTGGTCAGTCGTGTCAGCGTACCATTATATTCGTCCTCCATAGATTTGATCTGGATCTCGCTGACTTCGTAATCCTTGTTCAGTTTCAGGGAAACGAAATAATTATAGTCGTCATAATCACTTTCCAGCTTACTAAAACGGACAGTTTTTCCGTTATACTCAATTTCCACATCATCAGAAATAGGATAAGTATAGGTTCTGGAACCTACCAGTAATGTGATATCCGTATCTTCCACATCATCCACATAACCTTCTGTAGGGTTCTTATCGTTCAGCCTTGCATCAATGTAGAGAACATATTCATCTCTGTCAAGAACCAGCTTCACGTCATATTTTGCATCTTCCAGTGCATTGTCCAGTCTGTTGATGGTGGAGTTTCTACCCTCCAGATCCACCTGAACATCATCATCCAGACGGAATCCCTCTTCTCTGGTACCATCCATAACTTTGATTCTGGAAGATGTGATACTCTTCAGTTCATAAACTTCAACTGTAAAAATACCCCTTACGGAATTGGTCACTTCCAGAGCTTTCACCTGATCGCCCTGATAAGTGATTTTTACTGTATCCCCTTCGCCAATGTCAGCAAAGTCAATCTTCATGCCCATATACAAAGGCTTTACATCATCCTTATCTGCAAACAAACTCAGACCTGCGCCATCTTTGGTCTTTACTGTCAGAAACAGGTCATTATTTGCCATGATCTGTGTACCAGTCACTGTTGCAGTCACAGTTTTTTCCTTTGTCGCATCTTTCACACCGTCAGTCAGTTTTTCATAGGTTTTCACAGAAAGAACTGCCATTTCCGCACGGCTGATATTCGCTTTCGGATTGAAATTATTGTCGGTATCACCAACCATCAGGTTTGCTCTGTTCAGCAATTCCAGATAAGGCACCGCCGCTGCAGAAATCTTTGCTTTATCTTTATAGGAAAGAGCAGCATTGGACTTGATATCATAACCGTTAATCGTATCTAGCGCTCTACCGAAAAATACACCAACATCTTCACGGGTAGCAGGGATTACATTTATGTTTTTGCCATTCCCTTTCAGCTTTGCCAGATCGTTATTGGCTGTAGTCGCATAAATG
This sequence comes from Anaerotignum sp., assembly GCA_017442465.1. Classification (GTDB taxonomy): domain Bacteria; phylum Bacillota; class Clostridia; order Lachnospirales; family Anaerotignaceae; genus Anaerotignum_A. The sequence goes on from JAFRZQ010000123.1 coordinate 6,267, forward strand.
ATTTCGTTTTCCAAAGCATATGCGGTTGCTTTGTATGCCCAGCTGGGAATATCATAGCCACTCATGACAGGTTTCCATTTTGTCACTGCCGCATTGCTGACATCCTGCTTGGTATACACCTTCATAACAGAATACATCAATTGTACCGCTTCACAGTAAGTAACATTGTTTCTGGGCTTGCAGTACTTCTTGCCACTTCCATCTTCATCGTCATATCCAGTCATCAGCCCCAGTTCTGCCGCCTCTTCAATAAAAGGCACAAAACCGCTCCATGTCACCGTATTGATATCCGCAAAGGTGACTGCATAAGCCGTCGTACACATGCTGCCCGCCAACAGGCTGGCTGCCGTTACAAATGTGATCAGTTTTTTCATCTTCATGCCCCCTTTTCAGGAAAATTCTGTTTTTTCAAAAAGACGACCTTCTACAGATCCATTGTATCATAATAATCACAGAAAATTTCTTTCAGTTTCCTTAATATTTCTATATATTCCTATCAAAATCCTCTTTTTTTACAAAATATTCACTGATTTTGACGCAAATGGGCCAGATATTGTTCCTTCTTCCCTGAAAATCCTTCCCATCGCACCTGTTTCTCCGGCTGTGTCAGCAGGTCAAATATCGTTCCGACCATAACTTTTGCCGCATCGATATAACAGTTTTCCTCATCTTTAATGATAAATTCATCACTATGGAATCTGCCTTCGATACCGGAGAATCCAAACTGCACTGTGGGCAGCAGCGTCCCCAGATCGCCCACATCGCCGGATGCACCGGAAACAGGATCCTTCACAATATCCTTCTCCCCACAGAAAGCCAGCATATTTTCTTTTACAACTGCATTCAGCCCGTCACTCTGTCTCAAAGGCAGATATCCTGCTGTGGTTTTGATCTCATGATCCAGTTCCAGCATCCGGGCACTGTGTTCCACACAGGCATCGAATCTTCTGCAGGCTTCAAACAGCGTTTCATTGTCATTGGCACGAATATAGGTCTCCACAATGGTTTCCGCAGGGATCATATTCACATCGCCGCCGGGCTTTGTGATAACAGGGTTCAGTTTCAGCCCCGCCTCAGGGGCAAACTGATCTTTCAGGAAGGATACCGCCTGCAGACAGAGCATGGCACCGTGAAGGGTATTTTTCCCCAGGTGGGGTGCTGCCCCGGAATGGGAGGATTTTCCCATGAAAACAGTCTTCTTTGCCATAAAACCTGCCAAAGTGGAACCGATGTCGAATTTTGTTTCCGTATCTCCATTGGCATGGGCAGAAAGGATGCAGTCCACATCATCAAAGCAACCCAGAGCGATCATATTCTGTTTACCGGAGCGGAATTCCAGTTTTCCTTCTCTGATCTTTTCATCCCTGTAAGCAAAATCGATAAACTCTTCCGCAGGGGTAAAGAAAACAGTCACCTTCCCATTCGCTTCCTCTATAAATCCCGTTTTTACCAATGTTTCCAGCAAGGTCAGCCCCATGGCTGTCTGGATGCTGTGTCCGCAGGAATGGATGCAGCCCGCCCCATCCTTTCTGGGCAGTGCATCAATATCCGCTGCAAAGCCGATATGATACCCATTCCCTTTACCGATGGTAGCTTTTACACCGGTCATGGCGATCCCCTTTTCATAGGGCACCCCCATTTTATCCAGCTCGGTGCAGATCATATCCATCGTCTTTTCTTCTTTGAAACCCAGTTCTGCACAGTCAAAAAAAATGCGGCCTCTTTCTATGATTTCGCCTTTCCGGCTGTCTATATATTCATAAAGTCTGCTTTTTTCCATGCATCTTCCCTCATTTCCATTCCAATTCCGTGCCAACCGCCACTTCCTTCACCGGGCATTCCTGATGCAGCGCCGCCCTTACTGCAAAGGACGTGCAATGGCAGGGGTACAATTCCGGGATCTGTTCCCTCTTCAAATAGGCAATGGTTTCCTTTGCCCTCTCATCCACATCAAACAGATGGAATCCGCCCAGCACACTCTGCACCTGTTCCACGCCCGTCAGCTGTTTTGCATAGGCAATGATATTGCAGATGCCTGCGTGGGAACAGCCGGTGATGATGGAAAGGCCTTTTTCGCCCACATAAGCCAGAGCCGTGTCATCCACGATATAGTCATCCTCTTTTTTGCCGTTTTTTTCTACCGTACCAATGGCATAGGCAGGCTCAAAAGACTGGACGCGGGGGATCTCTCCCAGCCATACCAGTTTTTCTGTCAGCCATACGGGTTCTTTCGTCAGATGCAGTTCAAAATGCTCCGCCAGTGCTTCTTCTGCAACAGGGCTGCCAATGTCCATGCCATTCCAGTCATGGGGCAAAAGGGCATCAGGATGGGCAATGAACCGGGGCTTTTTCTCAAAATCCAGTTCCAGCAAAGGCTTCAACCCGCCCGTATGGTCATTATGGGAATGAGATAACAAAACGGCCTCCGCTTTTGTCACATCAATACCCATATCCTTTGCATTTTTCAAAAAGGCATCAGAATATGCCGCATCAAAAAGGAAATGCTTCCCTTCTGTTTCGATCCAGTAGGAAAC
>JAFRZQ010000124.1 GCA_017442465.1 Anaerotignum sp.
GATAGTGATGAAACTGCAACAAAACTGACAGATGACTGTCCCCTGTATACACTGGCGGAAGATACCCTGTACTTTGTTTCCAAAGTGGGCAGTATGTATAATATTTACAGCTATGATTTTGAAAACGAGCCGGTACTGGTGGCGGAAAACGCCCAGTATATGGAATTGATGCCCAACGGTAGAGACCTCTTATATGGCGTGAAACCTACGGAAGTCATCCCTTATTCCGAGCTTCTGGAAGATGATATGGCGGAAATCGACGCAGCTATGAAAGAAGATGACCCCAACTATGAACAGAAACTGATGCGTGATGAACTGCGTGCGGCCATGGAAAGCGGCGAAGGTCTGGAACCTCTGATGCAGGAATTTTATATCCTTTCCAACGGCAAATCCACGCTGGTGGTGGATAATGTGGTTTCTGCGGTGGCGGTAGCAGGCAGCGAAAAGCCTTTTGTGACAGGCTATAAAGCAAAACCGTTCCAGCCTCTGTATTTGTCTGTGATCGGCGGCGGTCTGGAAATGGTTGATATGATCTACTACATGTCTATCAACTACGGCGGTATGCAGCCTTTCCTGGCAGATGCAAATGGCAATGTGGAAGTGTTGACAGGCTCCGGCGTTCTGCCTAATACAGTAAAGGTATCTGCTGACGGCAGCAGGGCGGCGTATCTGGCAACGGATGAAACAACAGGCGGCAATGTGCTGATGCAGATGGAAATTGGCAAGGCGGCAGATGCAGCAGTGGTACAGATGAATGTGGAAGACTTTGCTTTTATTGGCGGAAATGGCCCTCTGTGCTACTATTATGATTATGCAAATGGCGTTGGCACACTGGCATCTGTGGACAGCGAAAGAACGATTACTGATGCTGCAGGGGTACAGTTTGCGGATGATGTGAAAGAAGTTTACTACATTACCGGGATCAACAGCGGCACCGGCAATGGCCAGATGCAGCACTGGAACGGCGAGGATGAGCCTACGATCGTGGATGGCGGTATTTTTGCTTTCCAGTATAAAGGCAACGGCAAGGCGGCACTCATTTATGATTATGACGTGATGAAACAGACGGGCGATTTTGGCTATTACGATGGCAAAGGCGTCACCATGTTGGATGAAGATATCACGGCGATCTTTATGTATTGAGGTTAAGAAATATGAATGAAAGATTTGAAACATACAGCCCCGTGGAAACAGAAGCCTTCGGGGAAAAGATGGGCAGAGAAGCAAAAGCCGGGCAGGTGTACTGCCTCAGCGGCGATCTGGGTGTAGGTAAGACTGTGTTCACCAAGGGCTTTGCAAAAGGTCTGGAAGTGACAGAATATGTGACCAGCCCTACCTTTGCCATTGTAAATGAATACGAAGGCAGACTGCCTCTCTATCATTATGATGTGTACCGCATTTCCTGTGAGGAGGAAATGGAAGACACAGGCTATGAAGATTATTTCTACGGCGAAGGCGTTTGCCTGGTGGAATGGGCGGAACTGGTGAAAGACCTGATCCCTCAGGATGCCATCTGGATCACTGTGGAAAAGGACTACACGAAGGATGACGATTATCGCTTGATCACCATCAGACAGGAGGGCTGATTTATGAAAATTTTGGGTATTGATACCACAGGGCAGACAGCCAGTGCGGCTCTGGTGGAGGATGATAAACTCATCTGTGAATTTACACTGAATTATAAACTGACCCACAGCCAGACCATTATGCCTATGATCGCTGAGATCATTGAGCGTTCTGAAACGGACAAGGCGTCTATCGACTGCATCGCCTGCGCGGCGGGCCCCGGCTCCTTTACGGGCTTAAGGATCGGTGCGGCAACAGCGAAAGGCTTTGCCCTTGCCCTGGACAAGCCCCTGGTGGCAGTGCCCACACTGGATGCTCTGGCATATAATGTGTTTGAAACAGGAAAAATCATCTGCCCTATCATGGATGCCAGAAGAAATCAGGTCTATGCGGCCTTCTATATGTGGGAAAACGGCAAAATGCTGCGTCTGACAGATCATATGGCGGAATCCATCGACCGTATCATTGAAATTGCGGAAATTCTGGAGCAGGAAGTTATTTTCCTGGGCGATGGTGTGCCTGTTCACAGGGAGAAACTGGAACAGAATGAAAACTTTCTTTTTGCTCCTGCCCACTGCAATATGCAGAGAGCTTCTGCGGTAGCCGCGCTGGGTATGATGATGGCAGAGGACGGGCTGGCGAAGCCGGGTGACGAATTTGAACTGATCTATCTGCGGAAATCTCAGGCGGAAAGAGAAAGAGAAGAACGTCTGGCGAAGGAGGAAGAACAGAAATGATCGAGATCATTCCCATGACGGAGGAACATCTGGACGGTGTAACAGAACTGGAGGAAGCGACTTTTTCCATTCCCTGGCCCAGATCGGAGTTTGAAAGAGAAATTAAGGAAAACAGCATGGCGATCTATTATGTGGCTGTGGAGGATGGCAAGGTCATCGGCTATGCAGGCATGTGGCATGTTGTTGTGGAAGGCCATATCACCAATGTTGGCGTGCTGGAGGAAGCCCGCTGCAAAGGTGTCGGCAGTATGCTGATGGAAAAACTCATTGAAATTGCCGTGGAAAAGAAAATGTATGGTATCACGCTGGAGGTGCGTATGGGCAATGCCCCTGCACAGGCGTTATATCATAAATATGGCTTCAAGGCGGAAGGTATCCGCAAGAACTATTATCCGGATACGAAGGAAGATGCCATCATCATGTGGAAATATTTTACGGAAGAATGAGAAACCACTTTCGGTTGAGAAATAAATGTTGAATTTTAGGGGCGCTGGGAGTTTCTATGAAAATTCTCAGCGTTTTCTGCAAAGGAGATGAAAAGAATGATAAAACCATACGAACTGGACTATACCCAGCTGAAAAAAGGCTGTTTCCCGGATGATTTCCGTTTTCAGACCACTGCGGAGGTAAGTCCTCTGGAAGGGGTTATTGGACAGGATAGAGCCATCAGGGCCTTCGATTTCGGTCTGGCGGTGAAAATGAAGGGGTATAACATCTATATGGCTGGCCCTTCCGGTACAGGCAAGACTACCTACGCCCGCAGCAGTACGGAAAAGCTGGCGGAAACAGAACCCGTGCCCTATGACTGGTGCTATGTTTATAACTTCCAGAACCCCAGAAGCCCTCTGGCGCTGCGCTTTGAAGCAGGACAGGGCAAACAGTTCAAGGAAGATATGGCGGAACTGGTGCAGCTGTTCAAAAAGGAACTGCAGAAGGCCTTCCGTACAGAAGAATATGACGTCCAGAAAATTGCGCTGGAACGCTCTTTTGATGAAAAAAGAGATGCCTTGATGGCGGAAATGAGTGCCGTGGCGGAACAGCATGATTTTCAGGTAAAGACAACAAATTCCGGCGTGTTCTTCATGCCTGTGGTGGAC
>JAFRZQ010000125.1 GCA_017442465.1 Anaerotignum sp.
AACAAAAGGAATTTCTTTTTCATATTTTTCACAGCCTTTTTTCATAGATTTCTTTTTTCAGTTTATAAGAAAATCTTAAGAATTACAAGGGGAGGATGGGATTGGATTTTCTGCCCAAGTATGTTATCATACTTTGCAGGGAAGAAAAGAAAGGATGATTGGATTGAAAACTGAAATTTATAATAGAGAATTGAGATGGACAGAGCTTCTTTCTTCGTCTATGCATATTTTTGCGGCGATCTTTGGTTCTTTTCTGAAAGTGTTGCTGTTTATTTTCCTGCCGATTTCCCTGCTGGAAGGTGTGATTCTGCAGAGAATGAGCCAGATGCAGCAATATATGATTCATGTAGATGCGAGTGTGGCACCTGATGCGGTAACCATGCAGCAGGCGCTGAGTGTGATGACTCATATGCTGACACAGGAATTCTTGCTGTACGCGGTGGCTATGTTTCTGCAGCCTGTTGGCACGATCGCTATTGCAAGGGTCGTGAAACAGTATATTGACGGCGAAAAGATTGAGGCAGGTAAGGCGATTTCTGAAGCGTTGAATCATATGCCTGCCATTCTGATCACGGGCTTCCTGTTTGGGGTACTGGTGCTGCTGGGCAGTTTTATCATCGTTCCCGGTATCTATTTTGGTATTGCATGGGGTCTGTATGCTTACTGTATCGTATTTGAAAATAAAAAGGGCTGGGATGCTCTGAGAGCCAGCAAGGTATTGGTGCAGGGAAGGTGGCTGCGCACTGCCGGGTATCTGTTCCTGCTCAGCACCGCAGCTATGCTGTGGAACTCTGTGTTTCAGCTGATTGCTTCTTTCCTTGGTGAGAGTGCGGCGGCTGATGTACTGTATCAGTTCCTTTGCTATATTTCTGTTGGCTTTGTGGCAGTGGGCGAATGTCTGCTGTATCTGAACAGAAAAGCAGTGGCAGAGGGGGCTTGTGTATTTGGAACGACCTTTGTGGATGCTCCTGCAGATGATATGCCTGCAGAGCCTGTGGAAGGCACTGTGGATGGCGTGGAGGAAGAATTATCTCTTTTGGAAGAAAAGAAAGACGAAAATGAGAATAAATAAAGATATGCCCCAGTACAATTGGTATTGGGGCATTTTTTGTCCCGATTTTCAAAATAGACTAGGAAAAACCATTTTTTGGTGATATACTGAAATGGTAGGCACAAAGGTATAAGAAACGAGGTGCGTTTATGTATTGTGGGAATGGTAACTTTACAGCAGAAGAAATGAAATACATGAAACTGCTGTCAGATCAGTATAAAAATATCAACAGCGCAGCGACAGAGATCATCAACCTGAAGGCGATCCTGAACCTGCCAAAAGGTACAGAACATTTCGTATCTGATATCCATGGTGAAGCCGATTCTTTCAGCCATGTACTGCGCAATGCTTCCGGCGTTATCAAAAACCAGATCAGTGCGATCTTCGGCGAAAGCCTGCGTAACAGTGAGAAGAAATCTCTGGCAACACTGATCTACTACCCGGAACAGAAACTGGAAAAAGTGGTGGAAACAGAGGATCCGGAAGATCTGGAAGAATGGTATAAGATCACCCTGCACAGACTGGTAAAGATCTGTAAAGTGGTAGCTTCCAAATATTCCCGATCCAAAGTAAGAAAAGCACTGCCGCCGGAATTTGCATATATTATCGAAGAATTGCTGCACGAAAATAACTCCAATGCAGATAAAGATCAGTATTATACAGAGATCATCCATACCATCATCGACCTGGGTCAGGCGGATCGTTTTATCACAGCCATGTGCAAGCTGATCCAGAGGCTGGCCATCGATCAGCTCCATGTCCTGGGCGATATTTATGATAGAGGCCCTCACGCAGCAAGGATCATGGATATTCTGGCAAACTACCATTCCGTAGATATCCAGTGGGGCAACCATGACATCGCATGGATGGGTGCGGCTGCCGGCTGTCAGGCACTGATCTGTAATGTTTTGCGTATCCAGACAAGATATGCCAACCTGGATACCATTGAAGAAGACTATGGTATCAATCTGCTGCCTCTGGCAACATTTGCTATGGAAAAATATGCTGATGACCCCTGCGAACGTTTCAAACCCAAGGGCGATGAAGTGCTGAGCGATAAGGACTTCAAAATGATCGCAAAAATGCACAAAGCCATTTCCGTTATGCAGTGGAAGATGGAAGGTCAGATCATCAAACGCCGCC
>JAFRZQ010000126.1 GCA_017442465.1 Anaerotignum sp.
GATCCCTGATTCCAGGGCTATTGTTGTGTACGGTGTGGCAGAAGGCCAGCTGATTGTCTATGGCGGCACCTATTACACAGAAGATCAGAAACAGATGGTAGCAGATGCAGTTAATGTGATGCTGCAGACGACAGAGATCAAATAAGAAAAACCACCTCTTTGAGGTGGTTTTATTTTTATGCTTCGAGTTCCTTATTCTGATTTCTGATGCGGAAAAATGCCTTCAGGATAACTGCAATGATAGGCCCGATGATAAGTCCCAGAACACCGATACACTGGAATCCGAAATACATGGAGAACAGGGTCAGTAACGGATGCAGACCAATTTGTGTTCCGAGGATTTTGGGCTGGAGGATCTGCCGCATGATCTGAATGGCTGCATACAGCATCATATATCCAATGGCAAGGAAGGTATTCCCTGTCAGGAGGTGGATGACCGCCCCGGGCCAGAGGATGAAGCCGCTGCCGAAGAAAGGCAGGGAATCGATGATGGCGATGATGATACTCAGAAGCAGAGGATAAGGCGATTTCATCACCAGCATACCGATGATGGTGATGGAAAAAGTGAAGCCCATCAGGATAAACTGGGTTTTTACATAGCCCCATATGGAGGCTTTCAGTTCCGTTTTGGTGGTGTTTACGGAAATGCCCAGAAGAGGCGCCAGGTGTTCCTGATATTCTCTGCGGATGAGGTCGCGGTCTTTGGTGAAAAAATAAGAAGAAATCAATGCAACAAAGAATGCGATGAAGAAATTGGATACGCCGCCCAGGGCGCCGCTGCCGCTGCCTTTCGGGATCAGAGAAAGCAGAACGCCTGTGGCATCATTCTGAAATTCAAGAAAAGATGCCTGCAATCCTTCGGGAAGTTTTTCCCGGAAGGTATCAAATTGTTTCCAGAATTCCTGTAGTTTCATTTCTGCCATATCCATATAGTAAGGCAGGTTTTCAGAGAAATCCCTTGCTTTATCCACGATGCTGTTCCCTGACCAGAAGCCCAGAAGCCCCAAAACCCCGAACAAAATCAGGATGCCCAGAAGAGCACTGATGCCCCTGGGGACTTTATGTTTCTGCAGTTTGTCTGCCAGAGGATTAAACAGAAGGCTCATAAGCCAGCCGATGATAAAAGGCAGAAAAATGGGGGATAAGTATTTGAAGAACAAAAAGCATACCAGGATCGCCACAAGAAGCAGGGCGATATCATGGATCGCCTGTTTGTTTTTTTCATAAATAGACCACATAAGGCTGTCCTCCTTTCTAAAGAGGAATAATTTCCTACTTTAACTATATCATGAATTCGAATTTGGAAAAGATTTTTTTGAAAGTTTAATGAATTTGAAAGAATTGCCTGTCAAATATCGGAAACAATCGACCTTTTTGTGGAAGTTGCGGATTGTTTCCTTGTTCAAAATGGTGTACAATATACCGAGTTAATGTATACAGTATAGAAAAAACGAGGGATGACCGTGAAGGAAATTCGACTGAAGGCGAGAGCAAAAATCAATTTGACCCTGGACGTAACAGGCAAGCGGGAGGATGGCTACCATCTTTTGGAGACCATCATGCAGACTGTTTCCCTGTACGACGGCGTATATATGAAAAAGCTGGATAAGCCGGAGATCAAGCTGAAAACGAACCTGCCCTGGCTGCCTACCGATGAACGCAATCTGGCGTGGAAGGCGGCAAACCTGATGAGAGAAACCTATGGAATCGAAGGCGGCGTTTTTATCGAGATCGATAAGCGCATTCCTGTGGCGGCTGGTCTTGCCGGCGGCAGTACAGATTGTGCGGCAGTCCTTGTGGGCATGAACAGATTGTATGATCTGCGCCTTTCCGAAACACAGCTGGAGGAACTGGCTGGTAAGCTGGGTTCCGATATCCCGTATTGTGTCAGACGGGGCACCGTTCTTTGTGAAGGCGTTGGTGAAATCATGACGAATGTGGCTGATCCCTGTCCGGAATGCCATGTGGTTCTGGCAAAACTTCCTGTGAGCGTTTCTACAGTATCTGTATATAAAGGCCTGAAATGGGATCAGGTCGAAGACCATCCCGATACAAAAGCGATGTTAGGGGCCATGGCCGAAGGTGATGTTGCAAAAATGGGGAAACTGCTCTGTAACGTGCTGGAAACCGTGACCATCGAAATGCATCCGAAAATCGCAGAGATCAAAACAAGATTGATGGAATTAGGCGCAGAAGGCGCTTTGATGAGCGGCAGCGGCCCTACGGTCTTTGCCCTGTTTACAGATGGGGAAAAGGCAAAAAAAGCAGCAGCTCAGGTAAAGAGAGAGTTTGCACTGAAAGAAGCGGTAACGACAAAAACCTACCGTGTGCAGAGAGAGTTGAGAGGAGAAAAACGAAATGGCTGATACAAAATTCAATATCAATACAAATGAATACCTGCCCCTGAGAGATGTTGTCTTCAACACACTGAGAGACGCCATCCTGACAGGTAAACTGGTTCCTGGTGAAAGACTGATGGAAAATCAGCTGGCAGAAAAACTGGGCGTAAGCCGTACACCCGTAAGAGAAGCTTTGCGTATGCTGGAACTGGAAAATCTGGTGGAACTGGTTCCCAGAAAAGGTGCACAGGTTCTGGATATGAGTGAAAAGGATATCGTGAATATTCTGGAAGTAAGAAGTGCGCTGGAAGGTCTGGCTACTTCCGTAGCCTGCAAGAAAATGACAAAAGAAGACCTGCAGCAGCTGAAAAACATGGAAGTGGATTTTGAAAAAGCAGTGGCAGAAAATGATGTAGAGCATTTCGTTGATATCGACGAAGATTTCCATGATCTGATCTTTGCAGCAACAGAAAATGACAAACTGATCAATATTTTCAGAAACCTGCGTATCCAGCTGTACCGCTACAGAATGGCACAGGCAAAGAATAACGAAACATCC
>JAFRZQ010000127.1 GCA_017442465.1 Anaerotignum sp.
CATTTTGCATCCTCCTTTCGGAAGTTCAATAATTGATTACAGAGAAGCATTCACTTCATCCGCATAACGGACTGCTTCCATAGCATCCTTCGCATATTTATCTGCGCCGATACGATCCGCATAGTCCTGTGTCAGAACCGCACCGCCAACAACCACTTTACACCAGGGTGCTTCTGCACGTACCAGTTTGATGGTTTCTTCCATAGCAGGCACCGTTGTTGTCATCAGGGCACTCAGGCCGCACATAGGCGCATGGAGACGTTTTACTTCTTCCAGAATCACTTCAGGAGCAACGTCTCTGCCCAGATCAACCACATCAAAGCCGTAGTTTTCCAGCAGCAGTTTGACGATATTTTTGCCGATATCGTGAATATCCCCTTTTACTGTCGCCAGAACGAAGGAACATTTTGCAGAAGTACTGCCCTTTTCTGTGGACATAGCCGCCTTGATTTTTTCAAAAGCGCTTTTTGCCGCTTCTGCCGCCATCAGCAGCTGTGGCAGATATACTGTTTTCTGTTCGTAGCCCTTACCGACAATATCAAGAGCGGGAATGATCTCATTCTGTACGATTTCCAGAGGAGCTGTTTCTTTCAGCAGTTCTGCTGTCAGTTCGCCCGCCTGCTCTTTCAGACCTTTCACCACGGCCTTCTGCAGAGCGGATTTGAATTCCTGCTGATTTGCTGCAGGCTGAGGTGCTGCTGTGCCTGTTGCCGCCGCAGGAACAAAATTAGATGCGAAATTGATATAATCTCCGCAGTTTTCATCGTAGCCATGGAGGGCACGATATGCGTAGTATGTCTTCATCATATCTGCGGAATGAGGGTTCATAATGGCCGCAGACAGACCATTTTCCAGCGCCATCGCAAAGAATGTGCTGGTCACAAAATCTCTGTTGGGCAGACCAAAGGAAATATTGGAAACACCAAGGGATGTATGACAGCCCAGACGTTCTTTGATTTCTTTCAAGGAATCCACTGTGGCATGAGCCGCATTGGGATCTGCGGAAATGGCCATCGCCAGTGTATCGAAAATGATATCTTTCTTATCAATACCATATTCCGCCGCTGTTTTCAGGATTTTTTCCGCAATGGCAACGCGCTCTGCCGCTGTATCAGGAATACCATTTTCATCCAGTGTCAAAGCAACCACCAGTCCACCGTATTTCTTCACCAGAGGGAAGATGGCCTTCATATTTTCTTCCTTGCCGTTAACAGAGTTGATCATGGCTTTCCCATTGTATCTTCTCATTGCCTGTTCCATGGCAACCACATCTGTGGTATCGATCTGCAGGGGCAGGTCGATAATGGCCTGCAGTTCGAAGGAAACCTTTTTCAGCATTTCCACTTCGTCAATTTCGGGCAGACCCACATTCACATCCAGAATATGTACGCCTTTTTCCTGCTGAGCCAGACCTTCATTCAAAATATAATCAATATCATTTTCCACCAGTGCCTGTTTGAAACGCTTTTTGCCTGTGGGGTTGATGCGTTCGCCAATGAGGATGGGAGATGCACCAAATTCCACCGCATGGGTATAGGAAGACACACAGGTGATGTTTTTCTTTGTAATTTCCACAGGTGTCAGGTCTCTTGTTTTTGCTACTGTCGCACGGATATAATCGGGTGTTGTACCACAGCAGCCGCCACAGATACGCACGCCTTTTTTCACCAGTTCCGCCACATCATCAGAAAATTCATCGGGCAGAACATCAAAAACTGTTTTGCCGTCCACATCTCTGGGCAGACCTGCATTGGGTTTCAGGAGAACAGGAACAGATGCCTTTTCCAGATACTGTTCCACGATGGGCGCCAGAGCTTTAGGGCCAAGGGAGCAGTTCACACCGATGGCATCGGCACCCATGCCTTCCAGCATGGCAACCATCGCCGCGGGAGATGCACCAGTCATCAGTTTGCCGTCTTCACTATAGGCATTGGAAACCAGTACAGGCAGGTCGGAATTTTCCTTGGCTGCCAGAAGGGCCGCTTTTGTTTCA
>JAFRZQ010000128.1 GCA_017442465.1 Anaerotignum sp.
ACCGCCAATATTCTTCTTTGCTTTCCCCTTTTCATCTGCTGCACCGTCTTTCTTTGAAAAAGGGAGGCTTTCCGCCTCCCTGCATATTTCTTATTCTGCGTTTGCCGCCGCTTTTGCAATTACTGTATTAAAGTCTGTTACATGTACTGTTACGGAAGCTGCCAGATCTGCATCTGCAGGAACACCTTCTGTCAGTTCTGTTGCATTTACTTCATCGGCTGTTTTGCCTACAGCATAAGCCGCATAAGCTGCTGCCTGTTCATACCATTCCTTGCCGATAGAAGAAGCTTTTTTCAGACCATAACTGTCGCCCAGTTCATTCTTTGTGGAGATGACTGCGGAAAGATCGGATGTGATCTTGCCTGCTGTATCAAAGTTCACGTTCGCCTGTACCGCATCGATCACAGAGCTTGTGATCTTGCCGTCTGCGCCAACTGTCACTGCAGTTACTGTTGTGTATGCCTGTGCCAGACCATCTGCATCTGCTGCTGCGTCTGTGGATTTTGTAATGTCTGTTACAACGCCCAGACCCAGTTTATCGCCTTCCTGTGCACCTGTTACCACTGCGTTTTCAACAGCTTTTGCAACTGTTGCCTGATAATCATTGATGCTTACACTTACAGAAGCTTTCAGGTCTGCATCATCTGCGCTGATACCCAGCACTTCCGCTGCAGTTTTGCCGATGCAGTATTCTGCAAAAGCATCTGCCTGTTCATACCATTCTTTACCGATCTTAGATGCTTTTTTCAGGCCATAGTCGTCACCCAGTTCCTGTTTTGTCAGGAATGCAGAGGAAGGATCTGTTGTGATCTTGCCGTCTGCACTGAAGCCGATCTTTGTCTGTGCCATATCCAGTTCGCAGGAAACGATCTTGCCTTCTGCGTCTACCACTACCGCTGCGATCACCGCATCTGTCTGCGCCAAGCCTTCCGCATCTGCCGCTGCATCTGTGGATTTTGCTACGGTTGCACCAATGGCGATCCCTGTTTTCAGATCACCTGCTGCCACTTCAACGTTTTCATCAACTACGGGTTCTTCCCCGCCGCCGCAGCCTGCCAGTGCAAAGGATGCAGCCAATACTGTGCTTAAAATCAATGCCAATTTCTTCTTCATACCAGTTCCTCCTTTTTTTGCTATACTCCTATTAAAAAATGTATGGAAAAATCCGCCTTGTTTTATGGACCCATCAGGCACTAACTCCCCGAATCCATATCTAATTACTTATATAATACAGAAGCTACGCCGGAATGTAAAGAGAAATTTATATTATATTATAAGTTTTGTTTATTAATAATAATTTTCCACTGTTTTCTGTTGCTCTTTTTTGGTAAAAAAGAAGGGGCAGGCGACAAATCACCATGCGCCGGCGTAAGCCAGTGTCACGCTGCTGTTTTTTGCCCCGTCCGCCATGGCTTCAGGAACAGCTTTCCCTGCACAGATAGCATAGAGGAAGCCTGCGATAAAACTATCCCCTGCGCCCATAGTATCTACCACATCCACAGGAACGATACCATAAGTATAAAATTCCCTGCCGTCATAAGCAATGCTGCCGGCTTCGCCTCTTGTCACCACAACGACCTTAGGGCCTTTTGCGTACATTTCCAGCATGAATTTCTTGATTTCTTCTTCCTCCTGATCGTCGATGGAGAAGAATGCATAATCTACATAGGGAATTGCGATTTCAAGAACGGGGTCATCCAGTTTTGTGGCAAAGTCAAAGGCTACTGTTGCACCCTTTTCCTTCAGGAGGGGCAGTTCATGTTCACACATACCCCACAGACCGGAAACCACCATGTCATAGCCCGCCAGAAATTCAATATCCTCTGCGTTCAGCTTGAAATCCGCCATCACGCCTTCGTCATAGTCACCGAATACACGGTCACCATTTACGATCTCCACCTGTGTCACGGCCGTATTGCCTTCCAGCACCTTCATATGGGAAGTGTCGACCCCTTTTGCTGCAATGGCATCCAGCATGATCTTACCGTATTTATCTGTACCAACGGCACCGATATAAGTAGATTCCCCGCCCAGGCGGGCTACATATACCGCCACATTGACGGGGTTGCCGCCGGGGTATGCATTGCCGTCGCTGTAAGCATCCACGCAGTTATCGCCTGCCGCTGCAATTCTGATCTTTCTATCCATTATTCTTCCTCCAACATTTCTCGCACTCTCTTGATCGCCATTCCTGCATAAACGGAAGGCTCTTTCAGATAGCCTGTCACCAGTTCGATGGTGGCCTGACCATCGTAGCCTGCTTCTCTGATCTCCTGCAACACTTCCTTCAAAGGCAGGCAGCCATCCCCGGGCAGGATGTGGCTGTCGCTGACACCATCATTGTCAATGATATGCAGATACTGGAACCGATCGCCCAGACGACGAACATATTCCGCCGCAGGCTCCCCTGTGGTAAAAGGCACCGCCAGATCCACCATCCCTACCAGATTGGGAGATGGAACCAGAGACAGGGCTCTGTCCAAATCTCTCAGGCTGGTGATGACATTGCTTTCATAAATGGTCAGGGGCTCCAGAACAATGGTCACACCCTTCTGCTCTGCATATTCCGTCAGCCTCCGCAGGCTTTTCATCAGACGCTTCATGATGTCCATATCTTTCGCTTCATAGCCTGCATGTCCCGCAGAAATCAGCATTTTCTTCGCACCGATCTCCGCAGTGATGTCAATGGCATCCTCCAGATACATCATGCTGCGTTCCCACTGTATTTCATCCCCCATCATATAATTGTAGGGGTAGCCGTTATGTTCCGGGGTAAAGCATTCCACAGGAACACCGTATTTATCGATCAGCTCACGGATGTGGGCTGTTGTTTTCACTTTCAGGTCGCCAACAAAGGCATGGGGATAACCACCCCAGAGTTCAATATAATCATATCCAAAACGCTTTGCATCAGCAAAGGCTTTTTCTAAGGGGTATCGCTGATACCCACAAGTAAATAAACCAAGTCTCATATAATCCTCCTCTCTCGAAAGAGAACCCCTTGCCAGGGTCTTTGCTGCCAGTACTTCGTGCTGGTCAGTTTCGCACTGCAAGCAGTGCTACAGGGTATCGCCCCAGAAAAGAAAGCCGCCGCAAAACCTTGCAGCGGCTTTATAGTCAGTTGATATTAGTAGTCAAACTGTCTGTAATATCTTCTGATGGGCATGGGATGGCAGTTGATCTTTTCAACATGCGCATCGATGCGGTTTGTTACTGCGTGCATCACCAGATGGCTGATGTGACCGCGGTATTTTTCACTGATACCTTCGATGGCATAATCTTTGGTATCAATGATTTCATAGTTCGCGCAAACCTTAGGCAGGAAGGCTACGACTCTTTCGCTCAGTTTTCTCTGGGAATCTTCGCCAACGAATACAGTTACTGCTGTATTCTTGTCTACGATCTCCAGCATACCATGGAAGAATTCTGCGGAATGGATAGATTTTGTTCTGATCCAGTGCTGTTCTTCCCAGTAGCACATTGCGTAGGAGTATGTTGCACCGTACTGGTTGCCTGCGCCTACGAAATAGTGGATGGGGTCTTCGCAGTGTCTTTCTGCATACGCTTTGCCGAATTCGTCTGCTGCCTTTTCCACT
>JAFRZQ010000129.1 GCA_017442465.1 Anaerotignum sp.
AATTCTGTCCACAAAAGGAATCTCAATATAATTCATCACAACCAGCAACACTTCATACCAGAGAAGGATACGTCCAAAACCTCGAATGCGCTCGATGCCCTCTGCCTTTCCTGCCAGAATATCCACCGCTTTAATAAGACAAAGCCATCCGATGAAATCAGGAAGGATATCGAAGCCAAAGATCTTCACCTCCAGAAGGAATAGCAGCATGGCTGTACGGATATTGCGGATGGCTTCACTGGTTCTGATTTCCGATTTTGCTTCATTCATAAAGGGCACCTCCCTTCAAAGGGAATGTTTCCAGAAGTTCTCCGCCGCGGGAATAGATACGGACTTCATAAGGTTCTGTAAGCATACGAAAAGCTTCTTCCAGACTTTCATAACTTTTGTCCCCGCGGACATAGAGATTTCCATCCCAATCGGGACCTGTCTCGATTACATCCCATTCAAAGCCGGCAGAACTGCTGCCGCTGGAGCCCACAGTAAAGTCCCTGTGAAAGTGATTTCCCTCCCAGAGTTCTTCCTTTGTCATCTCTGCAGGGCAGGTAAAAATGACAAGCACCTGTACTTCCTCTTTCAATTCTGTACCCGTGTATTCCAGATAAGCTGCATGAGCAGCCATAGGGGTCAGGCTTTCATTGAACTGCGGTTCTTCCCCGCCATTATTCATAAAGCTGAACATATCCCAGCCGCCAAACCCAATGCCCCATTCCTCACAGTAGACAATTTCACTAAACTTCCAGTCACCCTGTTCTGTATATTCGCCCTGTTCCATTTTTTCTCTCAGTTTTCGATCGATATAACCGGGGTCATACACATCAAACAACCAATGTTCTTCCTCCATCAGTTCCACAGACCAGTTCCCCTTATTTTCCTCAAAGATACGGAAATACTGAAACCGTTCTGTCACCGGAACATCTTCTTTATGTGCTTCTGTTTCATCCACAAAGTGCAAAGTCCCTGTTATCGTACCATCCATCTGTCGGTCAAAGAAATATGCTCCATCATAACGCATACGGTCATAGAAACGATATTTATAATCTGCTTTTGTCCCTTCCGCCAGGACGGCTCCATCCAAATCATCATCAACATATTCACTAAGCGCCCAGGTCTTATATTCCTCAAATTCATCCTGAGGCACAGTCAGCGCCAATTTTCCCAGATCTCGTTCGCAAATGGCTTCATATAGAATAGAAATCGCCATTTCCGGAGAAGTCACTTCAAAATATCGTGCATCTTCCAACATCATCTCCAAATCTTCCTTCGTTTCTACGCCAGAAGTATCGAAATACTTCGGTTCATAGGCAAAACTGACAGAAGCCAGCGACAGCATCACTGTGATGCAGCCTGCTGCAAAAGCCGCTCCTTTGGGTGCCCGCCCGAAATCCACGATACGCTGGATACGAGTTTTAATATTCTTCGCTCCGTTTGCCATGGAAGTCGTTCCGATACGACTGGCATAACGGCTGTCCGTCATCGTTAACAGCAGCATACCATAGTCCCGTTTTTCTTCCCCCTCCAGTTTTTCCAGCACACGCTGATCGCAGAGGGCTTCGCTGTCGTTACGAATGATATTACACAACCAGTATACAAAAGGATTGAACCAATTCAGCGCCCGCAATATATGTAAAGCAAAATTCACCAGTACATCCTTATGTTTTCGGTGGAGCATCTCGTGGAGAAGTACTTTTTCATCAATGGTCTCCTCCATACTTTCCGGAACGACCAGAACCGGTCTGAAAAGACCACAGAGAAATGGCGTTTCCATGTTACCGCAAACCCTAACATTCTCCTGATGAGGCAGATCATATTTTTTCGCCGTCTGCAGGATCTTTTCCTGTAAAACAGCAGATGCTTCCCTGCCCCTTCGGATCTCTTTCCGCAGTTTCCCATAAATCAAAACATCATACAGCAAAAACAGCACTGCCCCTGCGACATAGATTACAAACAGGGTATCCGTCAGCGACCATTCTCCTGTTTTCAGCAAAGAAAGGTCGCCGCCGCCCATGCCAAAGGGTGCGGAAAGCAGAGACTCCATCCCAAGCTCTACTGTCCCCCGCAGTTTTTTCACAGGCTCCATCCAGAGATTATTCAGGGCAAAGCCCGTAGAAAAAATCTTTACATTCGCCGGCAAGATCGTTCGAACCAGAAGCACCAGCCAGATCAGGTAATGCCAGCGGGCATTCAGTTTATCCTGAAATATTTTTTTGAAAACAATCAGCATACCGCCAGTCAGTGTGATCCCCAATGTAAAATATAATACCGTCCAGAGATTCGTCATACATTCATCCCCTCCAGCAATCGCTTCAATTCTTCCATTTCTTCAGGCGTCAGTCTGCCTTCTTCCACAAAGGCTGCCACCATTTTCCCTGCAGAACCACGGTATACCTTATTCAGAAAGTTTTCTTCCTCCTGAGAAACACATTCCTCTCTGGAAACTGCAGCCCGATATTGTTTGGGGCTGCCCTCTGCATCTATCAAACCTTTGTTTTCCAGTCGGCTCAGAAAGGTATAGACCGTGTTTTTATTCCATTTTACATCCAGAGCATCCATGATCTCACTTTGTACTGCTTCTTCTTTTTCCCAGAGGATCTCCATGATCTTCCATTCGCTGTCAGAAATCTTATATGTCATAATAATACGCCTCTCTTTCATAAGACTACAGTTGTAGTCCTTTTCTTTATACTACATTTGTAGTCTGATATTGTCAACGCTTTTTCATAAAAATAAAACCCCCGAGAAAAACTCGAGGGTTTATGTATGGTTCTATATCAGAATTTCTTTCTTGTCAGGAAATCAGGGATCTTGATTTCGGATTCGAAGTCTGCATCATCATCAAAAGCAAATCTTCTTGCTGCAGGGCGAACTTCTTCCATTTCTTCCTGTGCTTTTTCTTCAGCCTTAGGCGCTTCTTCCTTCTTTGCTTCAGGCATGATCAGATCACGGTCTTCCAGACCTGTAGCGATAACAGTAACCACAACTTCGTCCACCAGATCTTCATTGATGGAAGTACCGAAGATGATTTCTGCTTCGGGATCGATCGCTTCACGGATCAGTTCAGCTGCTTCGTCTGTTTCGAACAGACCCAGATTTTCGTCGCCGCTGAAGTTGATCAGGATATATTTTGCACCTTCGATCGTTGTTTCCAGCAGAGGGTTCTGGATCGCCATTTTTGCAGCCACTTCTGCTTTGTTTTCACCGCTGGCACGGCCAATACCCATGTGTGCGATGCCTTTATTTGCCATGATCGCACGAACGTCAGCAAAGTCCAGGTTGATGATACCGGGATTTGTGATCAGGTCTGCAATGCCCTGTACACCCTGACGCAGGATCTCATCCGCTTTGCGGAACGCTTCTGTCATTGTTGTTTTCTTGTCGATGATAGACAGCAGTTTCTGGTTAGGGATGATAACCAGTGTATCTACATTCTTTTTCAGTTCTGTGATACCTTTTTCTGCGTTGCTCATTCTCTTTTTACCTTCAAAGTTGAAGGGTTTTGTTACAACGCCAACTGTCAGGATACCCAGTTCCTTGGAAATTGCAGCGATGCGGGGAGCTGCGCCTGTACCTGTGCCGCCGCCCATACCGGCTGTGATGAATACCATATCGGAACCACGCAGTGCCTGTGCGATATCGTCGCTTGTTTCATCTGCGGAACGCTGACCGATTTCAGGGTTGCCGCCTGCACCCAGGCCTTTTGTCAGTTTTTCACCGATCTGGATCTTTGTTGCAGATTTGGATTTTGTCAGAGCCTGTCCGTCTGTATTGATGGAAATGAAATCAACGCCGTCCAGACCATCTTCGATCATTCTGTCAACAGCATTGTTACCGCCGCCGCCAACACCAATTACTTTGATCTGTGCCATATTACTCATAGGGATATCAAATTCGAGCATGATAGTATCTCCTCCTAAATGCATTCCAAAAATTTATCAACTTATATTATACACGAAAAAATACGGAATTTCCATAGGTATTTGCAAGTTTTCATAAGATTTTTTTGCTTTTTTCCTAATCTTTTTCCAATCTTTCACTCTGTATCAGAAACAACCTGTTTCTCATTTTTATTCAAAATCAAATGGCGGATGTTACTGAAGTTGTTAAACATACGGGAACCATAAACAACTACCGCCGCAATAGAAAGATCAATAGACAGCTGATTGCCCAGCCAGATGAGAACCATCGCCAGCACGGCATTCAGTACAAACCCCGTTGCAAACACTTTCCATCGGAAATCATCGCGCATATTGGCATATACACCACCCAGCACAGAATCCAGACAGGCAAGGATGCCAACAGCGACATAGGCAGAATAGCCTGCAGGAAAAACCAAACCGCTGTAAATGCCGGCTGCAACGCCGACAAACAGCCCGATAATAGGGATCAACATGGTCATTCCTCCTCTTCCATATCCTTAAACAGCGCTGTCTGTGTATAGGCAGGCACTTCTACCGCTTCCTGTTTCTGTACACTGATCTCAATACCCCAGGGTGCAAGATTATCCACTACGCCGCCCGGGAAATACAATGCAGACTGGAGGACATCAGGTTCTCCCACTGCATTGATCTCAAAGGGTGCCGCCACACGCACGCCATTGACCATAACAATAGACCCGGCACAGGTGATGGCACTGTTTCCCACCATGCGCTGTCCATTGATGGAAACAGCCTCCGCTCCGGCTGCATGCAGTTCATTGACCACTGCCAGAAGGTCTTCTGCATGGACCAGATAAGCATTCATATCTCCGCCGCCCCGCGTACTGCTGTCATTCATGGTAACAGCCACCCCCGGTCCGCTGACAGCCGTCAGTCCGGCAAAACGCAGCAACTGCTCCATTTCTGCTCCCACAGTGCCGTCCTGGTATTCTTTCAATGTATTTTCCAGGGTTTCATTCTGTTCCAGCAAGGCATCATGCTCTGCCTGCAGCTGATTCAGTGCCGCTGTTGCTTCAGACAGTCGCTGATGTTCTGTTGTCATGCGCTGCTGTTTGACTGTATTCACCTGCACCCCGATGATGACACCAAGGATCACACAGGTTGCCGTCAAAGCTGCAGAATATTGTTTTCGAATCATATTTTCACCTCAATCAGGTCTTTCACTGACCATCACATCAAGTATCGGAAGACAACCGTACCATTCGGCTTGTCCAGTTCGCTGAGATCCAGTGTTCCCCTGTCTTCCTTGGGAATCGTCTTCATGATCTCTGCCATATAGCGGATCTTTGTATCGCCGTTTTCCATATTCCCCAGTATGATCTGCACCTGATTTACATAGGCATAAACATTTTCCCTGTCAGCCACGTCGATCTCCACTACCATATCCAGCAGCTCATATTTTTCCATCAGTTGAGAAAAATGCAGTACGATATCCAATGCTTCCGGATTTTCCACCGGGATCACTTCCCCTTTTGTAAAACTCCCGAAGGAAAGACCTTTTACCAGAGGCAGTGCTTCTCTGCAGGCATCCTGTACATCCAGCACACGGCCTGCTTCATCTATGTAAAGGTAGGCACCCATATAAGGCACATACCCTCTTACCTTTCTTTCGATCACATCGATCACGATCGTATCCGGCCAGCGGCAGCTGATCTTTGCATCAGCGATATAGGGATCCCGTTCCAGCACCTGGGCTGCCTTTCCCTTTCCAAAGAAAATAATATTATCGCCCTCATCCAGACCGATCATTTCACAGAGATCTGTTGTCGTATAATGCCTTGTTCCATTTGCAACAATATTTTTTGCCGCAAAAACAGGAGAAAGCAGCACGCCAATGATCCCCAGAAGAACCAAAACGACCCCAATGATGACTCTCTGATCTACGCCTTTTTTCGGCTTGGGTTTCTGATAATATTCCAGTTCTTCCATCAGGTCGATGTCATAGATTTCTGCTTTTTTATTCGGTTTTTTCGATTTCTTTCTGAGCATAAGTTTTCCTTTCTTCCTGCAGCATGATTTCGCCGCCTAAAAAAGAAAAGGCGTCCTCTATTTTTTCATAGCCCCGCTCCACATATTCCGACCCATGGATGATGCTTTCTCCTTCCGCCCCTAAGGCTGCCGTCAGAAGAGCCGCACCACACCTAAGATCCTTTGCAAAGACCTCTGCCCCATGGAGCGTTTCCACACCACGAATCAACGCATTTCCGCCGGAAATACAAATATCCGCCCCCATACGACAAAGCCCTTCCGCCTGAGAAAAGCGGGCTTCGAACACCGTTTCGCTAATCATACATCTTCCCCTTGCCAATGTCAATAAACTCATGACCAAAGGCTGCATATCTGTGGGAAATGCAGGAAAGGGTCCTGTTTCAATGGCAAAGCCTGACACCAGCCTCTTTGGCGGCTTTAGCCGCAAAAGGTCACTTCCCTCCCAGAAAAAGCGGCACCCTGCCATACAAAGAACCTCCAGAACAGCCTCCATCTGCTCCCGTTCCAACCCTTTCAGTACCAGTTCGCCTCCAGTCATAGCCGCAGCACAGAGAAACGTGCCTCCTTCAATGCGATCAGCAGGGATAGGGAAAAATGCCCCATGCAGCCGTTTGACCCCTTCCACAAGGATACTGCCTGTACCCTCTCCATATATTTCCGCCCCCATAGCCCGAAGAAAGCGTACAAGGGCAATGATCTCCGGCTCTCTCGCTGCATTACGGATCACCGTGACCCCTTCTGCCTTCACTGCCAGAAGAAGAATATTCTCTGTGGCACCCACGCTGGGAAAGGGAAGATGTATGGTCGTTCCTGTGATTTTTTCTGCCCGGCAGGAAAGCATCTCTCCCTCCTTCTGAAATATCGCCCCCATCCGTTCAAAAGCAGCCAGATGTAGATCAATGGGGCGACGGCCGATGGCACACCCTCCCGGGCATTCCAGTTTTGCTTCTTTTTCCCGTCCCAGAAGAGCTCCCAGAAACAATATGGAAGAACGCATTTTTCTGACCGTATCATTATCGATATCTGTTTTTTTGAGGGAACTGCTGTCAATCACAGCCGTTCTGCCATATACTTCCACCCTGCAGCCCAGTTCCTTCAGTATATCCAGCGTCTGCAGCACATCCCGGATGAAGGGCAGGTTTTCCAGCACCACTTCGTCTTCCGCAAGGATGCAGGCTGCAAGAATGGGCAGTGACGCATTCTTGCTCCCCCTCACACAAAATTCCCCTTCTATCCTTCTCCCGCCCTGCACGATATACATCCCCATGCTTTTCCCTCCGAAATCTGCATCTTACCTACATCTTATAGAAGGACAATTTTTGTGGTGCTTGTTTACAAAAGATGTCGACAGGAGTAAAATTTTATGTATAAAATCTGTGCTAACCAGATAACTTAAGGGAGGCTGAAGTATGGAATTCAAACACAATATCTTAGATATCAACGGTCTGAAAGTCGGTCAGGCAGAAAACGTCACTGCAAAAACCGGCGTTACCGTAGTTCTTGCAGAAAACGGTGCCGTCTGCGGCGTGGATGTAAGGGGTGCTGCCCCCGGCACAAGGGAAACAGATCTGCTGGACCCCGTTAATGCCATGGAAAAAGTGCAGGCTGTCGTATTATCCGGCGGTTCCGCTTTTGGTCTGGAAGCAGCCAGCGGTGTCATGGACTGGCTGGAAGAAAAAAATATCGGCTTTGATGTTGGTGTTACAAAGGTACCTATCGTGCCCGCAGCGGTCCTGTTTGATCTGGGTTATGGCGATCCTTTCACCAGACCCGATAAGGCCATGGGCAGACAGGCCTGCGAAAATGCCTCCGATTCCATCCTGCTGGAAGGTGACCATGGTGCCGGCTGTGGAGCAACCGTGGGCAAACTGAGGGGCATGGAATACTGCACCAACAGCGGTATCGGCAGTTGGTGCGAAATGACAGAAAACGGCATCAAGGTAGCAGCTTTGATCGCAGTCAATGCCTTTGGCGATGTTTATGAAAATGGAAAGATCATTGCCGGTACAAAAGATGATAACGGCAATTTCATTTCTGCGGAAGAAGGCGTCATCCAAATGGCATCGTCCCTTTCCTTCAGCGGAAAAAATACCACCATCGGCGTCATTGCCACCAATGTAAAGCTGACAAAAGCCCAGGCAAAAAAGGTTGCCGGTATGGCCCATGACGGCCTTGCAAGATGCATTCGCCCCATCCATACCACCATGGACGGCGATACGCTTTTCTGTCTTTCCACAGAGGAGATCGAAATGCCTGCAGCTCCTGTGGATGTCGTTGGTATCCTTGCCGCAAAGGCGACAGAACAGGCAGTCATCCGTGCTGTAAAAGCTGCAAAGTAATCAGATAAATTAGAACAAAAAGACAAGGGATAAGTATTTCTTATCTGCTGGCATCAGAATTTTTATTTCATTTGGTCAAAAAAACACAAATTTCTATTTTCTGATAGAATTGATTGTGATACAATAAATCCAGTTAAGAAATTCGCATAACTAATCCAATTTATAATAAAACGGGAGGTTACTATGAAACAGGATATGATTTTGATTCTGGACCTGGGCAGCACAGAAAATCCCAAGATTGCCCGTGAGATCCGTGCGATGGGTGTTTACACAGAAATCCACCCTCATGACATTTCCGCAGAAGAACTGGCAGCACTGCCCGGCGTGAAAGGTATCATTCTGAACGGCGGCGAAAACCGTGTGGTTGACGGCGTTGAAATCGATGCTTCCGAAGCAGTTTATGGTGCTGGTTTCCCCATCCTGAAAGCTGACCACAAAGGCGGCGCAGCATTCCCTGCAGACGATGCAGAAAGAGCAGCTGTACTGAAAGCTTTCGTATTTGACGAATGTAAAGCAGAAGCAAACTGGACAATCGAAAACTTTATCGATGACCAGGTAGAACTGATCAAACGTCAGGTTGGCGACAAAAAAGTTCTGCTGGCTCTGTCCGGCGGCGTTGACTCTTCCGTAGTAGCGGCCCTGCTGATCCGTGCTATTGGCAAACAGCTGACATGTGTACATGTAAACCATGGTCTGCTGCGTAAAGGTGAACCCGAAGAAGTTGTTCGTGTATTCCGCGATGAAATGGATGCAAACCTTGTTTACGTAGATGCTGTTGACCGTTTCCTGGACAAACTGGCTGGCGTAGCTGATCCCGAAACAAAACGTAAAGTGATCGGCGTAGAATTCATCCGTGTATTTGAAGAAGAAGCAAGAAAACTGGAAGGCATCGAATTCCTGGGTCAGGGTACTATCTACCCCGATATCATCGAATCCGGTACAAAGACAGTAAAAGCAGTAAAATCCCACCACAACGTAGGCGGCCTGCCTGAAGATTTGCAGTTTGCACTGGTAGAACCCCTGAAAATGCTGTTCAAGGACGAAGTTCGTGCCGTAGGTAAAGCACTGGGCCTGCCCGATGGTATGGTTTACAGACAGCCCTTCCCCGGCCCCGGTCTGGGTGTTCGTTGTCTGGGTGCCATCACAAGAGACAGACTGGAAGCTGTTCGTGAATCCGACGCGATCCTGCGTGAAGAATTTGCGAAAAACGGTCTGGAAGGTAAAGTATGGCAGTACTTCACAGCAATCCCCGACATCAAATCCGTTGGTGTTCGTGACCACAAACGTGCAGACGAATGGTGTGTAATCATCCGTGCCGTTAATACAGTAGACGCAATGACAGCAACAGTTGAAAATGTTCCTTTTGACCTGCTGCAGCACATCACAGCTCGTATCACCAGCGAAGTTGCCGGCGTAAACCGTGTTCTGTTTGACCTGACACCAAAGCCCACAGGCACAATCGAGTGGGAATGACCCACGGAATCCGAAAAAGCCTTGATATATAAGGGTTTTTCGCCTCTCCAAAGTCGTCCCGCGGACAAATTGAGGACACTAGCTTTTTTGCTAGAATAATATCAAGATGTCTCATCGCTCTCAAAT
>JAFRZQ010000130.1 GCA_017442465.1 Anaerotignum sp.
AAGATGCAGCCTTTACATTAGAAGACGTTATCCGCGGCATCGGCGAAAAGATGATTTACCGCCATCCCCATGTATTCGGCAACGGCGAAGTGAAGGCGGATACGCCCGAACAGGTGCTGGTGAACTGGGAAGCCCTGAAGAAGGTGGAAAAGGATACAAAGACCCAGACAGACGTGATGAAAAGCGTGCCCGAAGCCCTGCCTGCCCTCATCCGTGCCAGAAAGGTGCAGAAAAAAGCGGCGGATGTCGGTTTCGACTTTCCTGTGACTGCCGATGCCTTCAAAAAAGTATATGAAGAAGTGCAGGAACTGGAGGCTGCTGCAGCCGCTGAAAACGGCGATATTGAGGAGGAATTTGGGGATGTTTTGTTTGCATTGGTGAATATCTCAAGGTTTTTGAAAATAAATCCTGAGTTTGCCTTGACAAAAGCCATCAAAAAGTTTATAAATAGATTTGAGTATATTGAGAAATCCGCCTTTTCCGCAGGAAAAGACCTCTCTGATATGACTCTGGAGGAAATGGATTTACTCTGGGACGAAGCAAAAATCAAGCTTCGCCTGAAGGAATTATAAATGGTATTATTAGGAGGCAAAACACAATGAACAAATCTGATCTGGTTGCAGCAATTGCAGAAAAAGCAGAAATGAGCAAAAAAGATGCTGAAAAAGCACTGAAAGCATTCGAAGAAGTAGTAACAGAAACACTGGCAGCTAACGGCAAAGTACAGCTGGTAGGCTTCGGCACATTCGACGTAGCTGAAAGAGCAGCTCGCGAAGGCAGAAACCCTCAGACAGGCGAAGCAATGCCTATCCCCGCTTCCAAAGCTCCCAGATTCAAAGCTGGTAAAGCTCTGAAAGATGCTATCAACAAATAATTGATTCCCAAAAGGAATACTGAGCCCTTTCTGTGAAGAAAGGGCTTTTCTTCTATTATGAAATAAAGAGGAGGAAACGACATGAGAGTTGATAAATTCCTGAAAGTATCCCGCATCATCAAAAGACGTACCATTGCCAATGAGGCCTGCGATGCAGGCAGAGTAATGATCAACGGCAAGGTGGTAAAGGCCGGTGCAGAAGTGAAGATCGGCGATATCATTGAGATCCAGTTCGGCAATAACACAACAAAAGTCGAAGTCCTTGATCTGAAGGAATCCACCAAAAAAGAAGATGCAGCCGGGATGTACCGTTCTGTATAAAAGACGCTTTCAGCGTCTTTTTTTGTTATGCCTGGCATATTCTTGTGTAGGGGGTGTGCTTTATGGCGGAAGAAAAACGGAAAACCGGCAGACATACATTACATATGGAAGAACGGGAGAAGGTGCGGATCGGCGGTGTGCTGGAGGTTTTGTCCTTTGATGAGGAAGGCGTGATGATGGAGACGGCCTGCGGCCTGCTGATCCTGAAGGGATCGGGAATGCATATCGGTAAGCTGGATCTGGACAGCGGGGATGTGACGGTGGATGGAATGATCGACAGTATCACCTATTCCGATGGTGGCTTTGCGGAAAAACATTCGATCCTCGGCAGATTGTTTCGATAAGGGGCGTGTGTCATGATCCTTTCCTTGCATACACAGGCGCAGCTCTTTCTTCTGACCGTGCTTATGGGCGGCTGCATGGGGCTTATCTATGATGGGCTGCGGGTATTTCGTCATGCGCTGCAGCATCACCATTTCTGGATACAGCTGGAGGATGGCCTGTTCTGGTTTCTGGCTGTATTTCTGGTGTTTGGGGTGATGCTCCGTGCCAGCAGCGGAGAGATCCGGTTCTTTTCCATTTTTGGCCTGTTTGGTGGCATGGGGCTCTATTTTTTGGCATTGAGCCCATTGGTGATCGCGGTCAGTGACCGAATCATCTGGCTGATAAAATATGTGACAGTTCTGTTTTTTCGTATCGTAATGACACCTTTTTACTTGATTTTTCTGCCATTTCGGAAACCCCTGCAAAAAATCAGGGGATTTTGCGGTCAGAAACGGAAAAAACTATTGCAATCGATAAAACTTTATGTAAAAATGAAATTGAACCATCTCAGACTGGAGTGGCGGATGTTCCGCCAAAAATAAGCGCGGCAGGGAGGATCAGTATGGAAAAAAGAAGAAGAATCAGAAAATCCAGAAAAGCCTCCAGTGTTTTCCTGCGTTTGTTTATGCTGGTGTTTGTGGTGACTGTTTCCGTAGGTATTGGCAGACAGGCGCTTCGTTATCAGGAAGTGCAGGAAGAACTGGCTGTGGTGACAGCGGAGATCGAAGCGGAACGGGAAAAACAGCTGGATTTTGACAGCCGCAAGGAATATTACACCAGCGATACCTATATCGAGCAGATCGCCAGAGAACAGCTGGGGATGGTAAAACCCAATGAGATCATCTATATCAACCGCAGTGAATAAAATTTGAAAATTTGTCAAAAAGTGCTTGACAATTTTTATACGAAAAGCTATACTGAGTAAGTCTTGTGGCGGAGTAGCTCAGTTGGCTAGAGCATGCGGTTCATACCCGCAGTGTCGGGGGTTCAAATCCCTCCTCCGCTACCAATATCCTTTGGCCCGTTGGTCAAGCGGTCAAGACGCGGCCCTCTCACGGCTGAAACAGGGGTTCGATTCCCATACGGGTCATCCGTGAATCAATTGAATACGTTAAAAATATGGAAGTTTAGCTCAGCTGGGAGAGCATCTGCCTTACAAGCAGAGGGTCACAGGTTCGAGCCCTGTAACTTCCATTTTTTATTGCAAAAGCCAAGGCATTGCCGTGGCTTTTGCAATAAAAAACATTCTGCATTTATCGAGAATGATGCGGAAGGGTTCGGGAAACGAAGCGTTTCCTGAATGAAATCCGCAGGGTGAGCTTTGCTTGCCCGAGGAAAACAGGAAGTTTCGAGGTGCTTGCACCGCTGGAACTTATCTGTTTATTCTTCTGTATTAAACAACTCGAAAACTTGTTTTCGAGTTAGGCGCTTAGCGCCTGAATAAAAAAACGGCAAAGCCGAAGCCTTGCCGCCTGTTTTTTTAATAAAGCCTCCATCTGTCGCTTTGGAAAAATTTGGAGAATGGGTGTGTGTCTGCCGAAGCAGTTCCGCCTTCTTCCGCCGAAGCGCCGCCCTTTGGCTCCGCCAACATCCAACACAGAAAAACAACTGTCGAACAGCCATCCCCCTGCATTTTCTGCCAGTTTTGCCGCCGTTTGCCGCAACAAAGGCCGTATTAACGAAAAAATACAGACTGTATTATATACAAAAATCGACACCTTGTCAATGAAAAAGAAACAGGATTCTTTATCCAGTCCAATCGTTGCATATTTTTTTATGCAGAATTATAATGAAAAAAGAACTTACAAGGAGGGGAAAGTATGGGATTATTTGGATTTGGCAAGAAAAAACAGGAAGCAAACAGAATCATGGCCCAGGAACAGTATGAAAGAGGCGCGAGGATGTATAATAGTAAGATGTTCTCCTATGCCAAGGATTATCTGGAACCAGCTGCTAAAAATGGCCATGCGGGAGCCCAGTTTATGATGGGGGAAATGACATGGAACGGCTGGGGCATGGAAGAAGATGAAGAGAAGGCCGCATACTGGTATGCA
>JAFRZQ010000131.1 GCA_017442465.1 Anaerotignum sp.
AAATCTCTATTTTTCTTCGGTGTCCTTCGTGATATGATTTATCTCCCACCACAGAACACCAATAAATAAAAAGAAAGCGAGGGAAAACTATGGATCATAGATACGAATTTGATTATTTTTACGGATCACAGTCGGAACAGTTCAGTTTCTTTCGCTTGCCCAACGTAATTGTTCGTGATGACAGATTTAAAAAACTCTCCAGCGATGCAAAAATACTCTATGGTATCATGTTAGATCGCATGTCGTTATCCAGGGAAAACAAATGGGTAGATAGCGAAAATCGCGTTTATATCATTTTCACCTTAAACGATGTAATGAAAGAATTTGAATGCTGCAAAAGAAAAGCCAGTACATTGATGTCTGAATTAGATATGAAATCCGGCATCGGCCTTATCGAAAAGAAGCGTCAGGGTCTCGGAAAGCCCGACTTGATTTATTTAAAGAACTTTATTGTGCCTAAAGATTATTCACAGTCAAACGCTGAAGAAACTCCCGACGAAAACAAAGAAAAAGTCTTGCCTATGCTTGGACAATTTCTTTTTTCAATTCGAAACTATATTTTGCCATAGAAAAACCGACCTCCCAAAAATTAGATTTATAGGTCTAACTTTTGGGGGTCGGTTCAAGCTTGTCCTCTTCTTTGCGTAATATCCTATTTTCAGCTGTCTTCCTGCAGGTAGTTTTCTCTGAAGCCGTCAGAATAAAAAATTTCTCCATCTTCTGTGATCCACATAGCTTCCACATCATCCAGTCCATTGACAAATGCCAGGCCATCTTCCAACGAAAGGGTATACACCGCTGTGGAAAGGGCATCCGCCACGCCGGAATCTTCCGCAATGATGGTAACAGAAGTAAAATGATCCGCAGGCATCAGCGTATCCGGATCGATGATATGGCAATATCTGACACCATCCACCTCATAATACCGCTGATAATTGCCGCTGGTGACGATACAGCGGTCTTCTACATACACCGTCTCCGCATAGTTCCCTACACTTTGCATATCCGGGTCCGTGATACCGATCTTCCAGGGCGTATCGATATCCTTCTCCCCGATGGCCGCCACATTGCCGCCAACGCTGATGAGAAGCCTTTCTGCCCCCTGCTCTCTGGCATATTCTGCCGCCTTCTGCACGGCATAGCCTTTCCCGATGCCGCCCACGTCCAGGCTCATCTGTGGGTCTGCCAGATAAACGGTGGAGGCCTCTTCATCAATGATGATCTGATCAATATCCGTATGCTTTGCCGCTTCCTGCAGCCGTTCCATGGGAGGCAGCGACGCCAGTTCCGGATCATCAGCCCCCCGTTCTCTGTAATCATGCCAGATAGAAAGCACGCTGCCCATGGCAATATTCACCTTACCATCTGTCAGATCATACATCTCTCTGCTCAGTTTCATTAGAGCAATGATCTCGGCATCCACCTTTACAGGGACGATCCCCGCATTGTCATTGATGGTCTTCAGGTTATTGATCCCTTCATAGGAATGGTAGATATCATACAGTTTATGATAGTACGCCAGTTGTTCCTTGATCCTGTCTGCCTCCTGCAGAAAGGATTCTTCCGCATCCGCATAGCCTACGATCTCTGTTCTGGTATCAAAGACATCCAGATAGGAGGCCGCATATCTTTTGGGCCCCTCCTCGGACGAAGCAGGCGTACAGGCCGTAAGGATACCGACTGCCATTAGTAATACCGCCAATATTCTTCTTTGCTTTCCCCTTTTCATCTGCTGCACCGTCTTTCTTTGAAAAAGGGAGGCTTTCCGCCTCCCTGCATATTTCTTATTCTGCGTTTGCCGCCGCTTTTGCAATTACTGTATTAAAGTCTGTTAC
>JAFRZQ010000132.1 GCA_017442465.1 Anaerotignum sp.
AATAACAGAAAAGTATCAGAAATAGCCTGAATGGGATTGGTTGAGTACAAATTAGACAAAAAACATTTTACAACATTGTTTATAATGCTATCTTGAAATAATATTTCGCGAATGGTATATTTATTTCAAAATTAAGAAATTAAAAATGAATTATTATTTCATTTGGAAAGGAGATTATTATGAATGATTTTATGTTTAACATGATTCGTTCCGAACTGGAAGACGTAGTTGGCAGAGACAATGTTTCTGTAACAGAAAGTGACAAGATCAGCCACAGTGTTGACTACTTCTGGCTCTCCAGACTTTGGGAAGATCGTGGAAGAATGATGCCCATGGCAGATT
This sequence comes from Anaerotignum sp., assembly GCA_017442465.1. Taxonomy (GTDB): domain Bacteria; phylum Bacillota; class Clostridia; order Lachnospirales; family Anaerotignaceae; genus Anaerotignum_A. The sequence continues at coordinate 343 of JAFRZQ010000132.1, forward strand.
TTATTGTATATCCTGGCAGTGACGAGGAAGTAGCAAGAATTCTCGTGATCGCTAATTATTATAAAATCCCCGTATTCCCTTGGGGCGGCGGTGCAGGCTCTCAGGGCGGCGCATTAGCAGTAAAGGGCGGTATCCTGCTGGATATGAAACGCATGAACAAAATCATTGAATTGGATGAAAAATCCATGTGTATTACAGCGGAAGCAGGTATCAACTTTGCGCAGCTGGAATGGTATGCGAATGAAAGAGGTTACTCTCTGATGCATTATCCCAGTTCTCTGACTTGCTCTACACTGGGTGGTTTCCTTGCTCATAACGGTATCGGCGTACTTTCCACAAAATACGGCAAGATCGATGATCAGTGCCTGCATGTGGAAATGGCAGTGCCCAGCGGCAAGATCCTGAAATCCACACCTGTACCGAAACATTCTTCCGGTCCCAGCATTCTGCATATGCTGCTTGGTTCCGAAGGTACATACGGTGTATTCACAAAAGCAACAATGAAATTGTTCAAAAAACCTGAAGTAAGAAAATTCCGTGCATTCCTGTTCAAAGATGTTCCTACAGGTCTGGCATTCGGCAGAGATCTGTTGCAGGAATTCAAACCTTCCATTATGCGTCTGTATAATGAAGAAGAAACAAAATCCATGATCAAAAATATCCTGGGCGTGGAAAAAGAAGGCGCTTTCATGAATATTGCCATCGAAGGCAGTGCAGAAATGGTAGAAATCGAAGAACGCATTGCACTGAGAATGTGTGAAGAAAGAGGCGGTATGGATCTGGGTTCCGATTATGGTGAAAAATGGTGGGATAGCCGTGTAACATTCTTCTATCCTGACCATGCACTGGATCTGCCTAAGATGTTCGGTACTCTGGATACTATTTCTACATATTCCAACATGGAAAACATCTACTGGGCACTGAAGAAGACAATGGAACAGTTTGAAGGTGTTCGCTTTATCGCTCATTTCTCCCACTGGTATGAATGGGGCGTAATGATCTACGACAGATTCATCATCGAAAATCCTCCCGAAGATCCTGAAGAAGCACTGAGACTGCATAATGAAATCTGGAATGCAGGTATCCGTGCGATCCTGGATAACGGCGGTGTTGTCAATGACCACCATGGCGTTGGTATGAAGCTGGGTCGTCTGATGAAGGAACAGTATAAAGACAATATGGTCTTTTTTGAAGCATTGAAGAAAGAACTCGACCCCAATGGTATCATGAATCCATATAAACTGGGTCTGTAATAAGAGTGCAAGGAGGGAAAAAGAATGTTATCCGGAAAAGCATTACATACGATCAAAGCTTGTCGTTTTTGCTGGATGTGCAGACATCTTTGCCCTGTGGGTCTGGTAACAGGGAAAGAATCCAACACACCCAGAGCAAAAGCACTCCTTCTGGATATGGAACAGAAGGGCACAACTGAAATGAAGGTTTACGCAGAGGATATGTTCCAGTGTGCACTGTGTGCATCCTGTGCAACAAACTGCGAAACAGGTTATGAACCCCCTGTTTTCATCAGAGAAGCAAGAAGAAATATCGTAGCAAATGGTCTGGCGCCTGATTATGTGATGAATGTAATCGATAAACTGATGGCAGCAGACGCAGAAACACAGAAACCTGCATCCGAAACAGCGGATGTTCTGGTATATATCGGTGCTCATGGCACAGAAACTGCAAAGGAAATGGCAGAAGCCTTTGGCTCTGTCCTGACAAAAGCAGGTGTGCTTTACATGACACTGACAGCAGAACCTGCAGATGGCAACGAACTGTATGACCTGATCGGCGAAACAGCAGAAGTAAAGGCTGTAGCGAAAAAATGTGCAGATGCCATCAATGGTACAGGTGCAAAAAAAGTTGTTGTACTGAATCCTTCCGCAGCGAGAATGTTCCTTCAGGAATATCCCGCATGGGGTCTGGAACTTTCTGCAGAAGTAGTGACAGCAACAGCTTTTGCAGCAGAACTGCTGAAAGAAGGCAAACTGAAGATGAAACAGGCAGAAGGCGTTGTGACTTTCCATGACCCCTGTCGTCTGGCGAGAGATTTGGAAGAAACAGAACCTGCCCGCGAGCTGATCCGTGCAATGGGTTATGAATTAAAGGAAATGATCCAGAGCAAAAAGCTCACTAAATGCTGTGGCGGTTTGGTTTTAGAAGCACACTCTCCCAAATTGGCACAGCTGACAGCATCCGGCAGAATCTCCGATGCAGACCGCATCGATGTTTCTGTGATGCTTACAGCGTGCCCGGGATGTAGATCTGTCCTTCAAAAAGGTGACGGGAAAGCAGAGGTGAAAGATCTTTTCGTATTACTGAATGAAAACACATTATAATGGAATCAAAAAGTGAAAAAATTGGGAAGTGTAAAAATTTTAAGGAGGGTTTTTGTATGAAAAAATTCTTAAGAACAGCAGTCAGCTTAACAATGGTAGCAGCTATGGTTCTGGGCACAGGTTGTGCAAGAGGCGGCAGCGATGATGCAGCAGCAGGCGATGGCGGCGAAACAATCGAACTGAAACTGGCTCACATCTACTCTACAAACTCCAACGAAGACAAGTACTTCAACGAATTCAAAAACAGAGTAGAAGCGGAAACAGATGGTGCTGTAACAGTATCCATTTTCCCTAACTCTCAGCTGGGTTCTGAAGCAGAAACAATGCAGCAGGTAGTTCTGGGTACTGTAGATATCGCTTTCGGTGAAGGTTCCTCTTGGGCAAATGCAGTAAATAAACCCGAACTGGGCGTATTTGGTCTGCCTTATCTGTGATCCGATCTGGATGGCCAGGCAGCGATCATGCGTGAAATGGTAATTCAGGAAGGTACAGATATGATGGTTCCTACAGGTATTAGACCTCTGTTCTCCTTCTCCGGTTCTATCAGACATGCGATTCTGGCAACAGATCCTATCTACACACTGGAAGATTGTAAAGGCGTAAAAATGAGAGTTCCCGAAGTTACACTGTTCGTTGATACATGGAAAAACCTGGGTTCCAACCCTACAACAACCCCTTGGGGCGATGTTTACACAGCAATTTCTCAGGGCGTAGTTGACGGCGCAGAAGTTGACGCTTGTACAATCGTTGACTCTAACCTGCAGGAAGTAACAAAATATTACTCCAAAACAGGTCATATCTCCACAATCAATATCGCAGCTATCAATGAAGACAAATGGCAGTCCATCCCCGCTGAATATCAGGATATTATCCTGAAAGTGGGCGCAGAAGTTCAGGAAGAACAGGTTGAAGCTAGAAAAGTAGCTGACGACGAAGCAGTAGCAGTTATGGAAGCAGCTGGCGTAGTTGTAAATGAACTGGATGCAGGCGAATACGACAAGATGGTAGCAGCACAGAAACCTATGTACGACCAGTACGCAAATGAATACGGTCTGGGCGACATGATCGCAAAACTGCAGGAAGTTGGCGCACCTAAATAAGTAATACGAAAAGAAAATAATTTGAAGTTCCTGTCACAATAGGTAATACACGGGGCGTCAATGGGTTCCATAGTTCCCCCTTTGACGCCCTATCTTTACATCCGAAAAAGGAGGTGTTTGCAGAATGGCTTTTTGGAAAAAATTTGATAAGATCCTGACTAATGTTCAGACTTATGTCTGTGCGATCTTATTTACCGTTATTATCATTATCGGTGCAGCCAATGTATTTTGCAGATACGTTTTGAACGACTCCATCACATGGGCGGAGGAAGCCATGCGTTTCATCTGTATCTGGCTGGTATTTATCGGGTCTTCTCTGACGATCCGTATCGATGGTCATGTTTCCATCGATGTTTTGCAGAGCTTTTTGAAAAACACAAAGGTGAAATTTGTGTTGTATGTGATCACAAGGATCGTGGCGGCATCCTTCCTGGTAGTGCTGCTGCCAGCATCTATTGAACTGGTTCAGAAAATGGGCAATGCTTATTCTTCTGCCGTTGGAGTTCCTTACTCCGTTGTTTATCTGTCATTCCCTGTAGGTGCAGTTTCCATGCTGTTGTCTTTTATCAGCGCTGTGCCTGAACATGCTAAGAAAATCAAAGACGGAGGTGAAGCATAATGATTACAATCGTAGTAGTATCCCTGATCGTGATGATCATTCTCGGCGTACCCATTTGCTTCGCAGTAGGTCTCTCCGGCTTTTTAGGTTTATATTTTGGTACAAATCTGGATCTTTATATCGTTGTTCAGCGTTTTATCAGTGGTATCAACTCCTTCTCTCTGATGGCGGTTCCTCTGTTTATTCTGGGCGGTGCCATTATGGATAAGGCTGGTATCTCCAAACGAATCGTAGGTTTTGCAGCGGCATTGTTCTCCTGGCTGCGCGGCGGCTTGAGTATCTGCTGTGTAGCAGCGAATATGATTTTTGCGGGCATTTCCGGTTCTGGTGCAGCTGCGGTTTCTGCCATCGGTGGTATCACTGCTCCTGCTATGAAGGCAAAAGGCTATAAGCCCGGTTTCGTTGCTGCCCTGATTGGTGGTGCCGGTTCTTTGGGACCTGTTATCCCTCCCAGCGTAGATATGATCGTATTTGCGTCCATTACAGGTCTGTCTGTCGGCAGAATGTTTATGGGCGGTATGCTGCCCGGTCTGCTGATTGGTGTTTGCCTGATGATCTTCTGCTTCATCTACGCAAAGGTAAATAATATCGACTATGGTGGTAAATTTGTAGTCAGTGAAGTAGTAGTAGCTCTGAAAGAATCCATCTGGGCACTGATCATGCCCTTTATTATCATCGGTGGCGTTATCACAGGTATCTTCACAGCAACAGAAGCTGGTGTTGTTGCCTGTGTATACGGTATGATCGTTGGTGCGTTTATTTATAAAGAACTGAAGTGGAAAGATGTACTGCCTTTGTTCAAACAGGCTACAGAAAACACCTGTCAGGTTATGATGATCATCGGTGCATCCACAATCTATGGTTATATATTCTCCCTGGCAAACGTAGGTGATACTATCTGTAACTTTATCCTGTCTCTGACAACTGATACAACTATGATCATGTTGCTGACAGCAGGTTTCATGGTATTCATCGGCTGCTTCATGGAAAGCCTTGCGGCAATGCCCATCATCCTTCCCATCGTTTACCCTCTGCTGGAAGGTATGGGTGCAAATATGACACAGTTCGGTGTTATGTTCTGTCTGTGCACGGTACTGGGCGGTCTGACACCTCCCGTAGGTATCTATCTGTTCCTGTCCATGTCGATTGCGAAGGCGAAGATTCAGGAAATTATCCCTTATCTTCTGGTAGTAGTTGGTATCATCATTGGTACGATTCTGATTGCAGCGTATGTTCCCGGCCTGACATCCTTCCTGCCTGATCTGATCATGGGACCTATGGGTGCCTCGTAACGGTATGATTGGATGAAGCGTTTGATTATATATTTTTAGGAGGCGTTTGAAAATGAGCTTACAGAAAGAAATGTACGAAGAAGCGAAAAAATATATGGTGGGCGGCGGCTCTGCCGGTGGCAGATTTAATGCAACACTGGGCCAGCCCTTATATATGGAAAGATGCGAAGGTGCATATCTGTATGATGCAGAAGGAAAAAGATATATCGACTTCCATTCCTCCGCAGGTCCTGCACTGTTTGGTTACAAACATCCTCGCATCGAAAAAGCAGTTCTGGCAGCCATCGAGAAAGGATTTTACTGGGGCTATGATTCTCAGGAAACAATTGAACTGGCAAAAGAACTGTGCAAACTGATTCCCAGCGCAGAAAGAGTACGTCTGGTGAATACAGGTACAGAAGTAACACTGTCTGCTCTGCGTCTGGCAAGAGCCTACACAGGCAGAGAGATCGTGATTCGTTTTGAAGGTCATTTCCATGGTATGCATGAAATGATCTGGTACAACCATAACAACGAAGGCAAAATGGATGAAATTGGCGAAATCGAAAACATTCCTGATGGCGGCGGTTTCCCTAAATGCTTCGGTGATGTGGTGAAAAACGTGGAATTCAATGATTATGAAGCACTGGAGAGAGTGGTAGAACGCTATAAAGATCAGGTGGCAGCCATTATTCTGGAACCTATTTCCTATAACTGCGGCTGCTATCCCGCAAGAAAAGAATATCTGGAAAAGGTACGTGAACTTTGTACAAGAGAGGGTATCGTCCTGATTTTCGATGAAGTTATCTGCGGTTATCGTATGCGCCCCGGCAGTGCTCAGGCATATTATGGCGTAACACCTGACCTGACCACACTGGCTAAAGCCATCGGCGGCGGTCTGCCTATTGCGGCTCTGGTTGGTAAGAAAGAAATCATGGAAATGGGCGGCCCTACAGGTCCTGCTGGTGTCAGCGGTACATACTCCGGTGCACTGATGCCCGTCATGGCAGCAATTGAATGTGCAAAAATGATTCAGGAACCTGAATTCTATGACCATATTGATAAAATCGCAGATGCCCTTTACGGCGGTATCGAAGCACTGATGAAAAAGCATGGCATCAAAGGTCATGTCAGAGGTGTAGGGGCGAGATTTGGTATCTATTTTGGTGTAGAAGATCCTGAAGACGATTATAACTGGAGAACAGTGAAACAGAAATTCGATATGGAATTCAACAGCAAATTCCTGACAGAATGTCTGAAGGAAGGCATCTATTTCCATAACTATGGCACAAGCCCTGTGCCTGCCCACAATGGCTTCGGCATCCAGCACACCATGGAAGACATTGAATACACACTGGAAAAGATCGATCAGATCTTTGCAAGAATCAAGTGAAAATAGTATTGGGGAGTTTTTACAATTTAAGGAGGTTAACATTATGATCGGACAAGGTTTTGAAATTGAAGCAAGAGAAGTAAAACCCATCAACACAAAATACAGAACAATCTGCACACCTATTCCTGTGCCTGAATCTTTCCCTCTGATCGAGGAAATGCAGAAATATGAACCCCGTTCTATGGCAGGTCAGCCCCTGATCGTGTGGGATCATACAGAAGACGGCTATATCATCTGTGACCCTTATGGCAACAGATATCTGGATTTCTCCTCTGCAGTTATGATCACAAACTCTGGTCATGCAAATCCCAAACTGCAGGAAGCAATCAAAGCAGTCATCGACAAACCACTGCTGGCATCCTATGCATTCCCTACAGCGGAACGTGTAGCAGCAGCAAAAGAACTGGTTAGTGTTTGTCCTATCCCTAATGCAAAAGCATTTATGCTGTCTGCTGGTACAGAAGCAGTAGAATGTGCATTCAAACTGGCAAGAACATACGGCAAAATGAAGGGTGGTCCCGATAAGAAAGTTATCGTTTCCTTCGAAAGCGCATTCCACGGCAGAACACTGGCATCTCAGCTGGTAGGCGGTACACCCAGCCTGAAGGATTGGATCGGCAACCTGGATAAAGACGTATTCCAGGCTCCTTGGCCCAATGGTTATGAACATGAATGGGCAGACGAAACACATCCTGATTTTGATGAAGACAAAATGTTCCAGACTCTGCTGGATACAATCACAGAACATGGCGTAGAATTCAAAAATGTTGCAGGTATCATCATTGAATCCTACAACGGCGTACAGTGCTACCCTATGCCTAAGAGCTATGCAAAGAAACTGCGTGCTTTCTGTGATGAATATGACATCTGCCTGATCATGGACGAAATCCAGACAGGTTTCTGCCGTACAGGTAAATGGTTCGCATTCCAGCACTATGATATTCTGCCCGATATCTTTACAGCAGCAAAAGGTCTGAGCGGTGCGCTGCCTATGTCCTGCGTATATGCAAGAGAAGAAATCATGGATCTGTATGCACCTAATACAATGACATCCACACATTCCGGCAGCCCTGTGGCAGCAGCTTGTACAGC
>JAFRZQ010000018.1 GCA_017442465.1 Anaerotignum sp.
GCAGCAGACGGCGGATCACGCTGTATTCCTGAGGGGTAAAGCCATAGAACCCGTCCAGCCAGAATTCTGTGTTTGCAAAACCAAGGCTGTCATCCAGTCGTTCTGCCAGAAGTCCTAAGGTTTCATCGGCGGAAATATATTCCTGTTTCAGAAAATCCAAGTAGGAACGATGGATGAGGGTCAGGTCTTTTAGTTTTTCCTTTGCGCTGTGGGAAAGATTTTCGGAATCGGCCAGTTCTTCTGTCATTTCGGGAGAAATGCGATACTGGAAAAACTCGGAGATCGTCAGTCCCAGCTGATCAATGAAACCAGGTTTGTCCATGACGCTCTGGAAATAGGAGATATTGTCCCTTTCCTGCAGCAGGATCTTTCTCAGGGCCATGGATTTGCCGATATCTCCCAGAGGGACACGGCTGCCGATGCCTTTTCTGGAAAAGACGCGATGAGCAAGGCGTCCGAAGGAAAGGACTTCTGCCGTCAGAATGGCGTTCTGTCCTGTTTTTTCAATAAGGTCACGCTCTGCCTGAGAGGTGAACTGTTCGGGAACGATGAGCACCTGTCGTTTGTTTTCTGTATTCTGTTGTCTGATGACCTCTTCCATGCAGAGGGTGGTTTTGCCCGTGCCGGCTCTGCCGATGATGAAACGCAGTCCCATCTCATTCCCTTCTTTCTCTTGGTTTTTATTTATTATAGCATAAAGAACGAAAAAGAAGAATAAGGTATGGGGAAGAGAAATCTGAGGAGGGATTTCATGGGCAGCACGAAATTTGTTGTGGTAAAGGCGCGGGAGCTGGTAAAAACGGCAGTGTTTGCTATTCTGGGGGTCATCATTATTGTGGGACTCATTACTTTTTTTCTGCATATGGGTGATGATGAAAATACAGGGATGTATCGGGATGGTACTTATTATGGAGAAATGAAAACAGGCGGAGAGATCACAGAGATCGCCGTTAAAGTGAAAGATGGTCAGATCGCAGAGATTTCCATGGATGAGCCGGCAGAAGCTGTGGCTGTGTTCTATCCTTTGCTGGAAACAGCGGTGGAGGAAGTAGGGCGGGAAGTCGTGGCGACCCAGTCTCTGACAGTAGAAGTTTCGCCGGAAAATGCTTATTCTGCGCAGCTGATCCTGGATGCTGTGGCGGAATGTCTGCAAAAGGCAGAAAAGTAACAGCAGCCTCGGTTATACCGAGGTTTCTTTTTATGTATATCTTTTCTTTTTTGGACATAAAGTGAAAGGAAGGAGGGATAACAATGACAGAACAGGAAAGACGCCGCCGCAGAAGGGAAAGAGAACGACGGATGCGTTCCAGAATGGAGGAGCAGAAAAGGGGGAAAAAGAGAGGCCTGACAGCCTTTCGGGTATATGTGACGACCATTCTGGTGGGAGGCTGTATGCTGATCTCTCTGTTCCATACGGAAACTTCGGAGATGGTCTGTGAAAAAGTAAAAGAAGTTATTGCTGTTCAGGTTTCGTCGGAGGAGGTGGCAGAATGGAAAGGCCGTCTGGATGCATATCTGAAGGAAAAGGAGTTCGTTTTGCCCGTCTTTGAAGAAAAAGAGCAGGGGGAAAAGAAAACTTATCGGCCGGATACAGAGCCCTAGCCTGCTGCGCACAGTATTTTGGGAGAAAAAAGAAGAGGAATGGCTTTCGCCTGTAGAGGGGGTCATCACGTCTGGCTGCGGGGAAAGGGAAAATCCGATCTTACATAAACAGGAAAATCATAATGGGCTGGATATCGCCGTGGCGGAAGGAACGGATGTGATCGCTGTGAAAAGCGGCATGGTCACGGAGGTGCGGACTTCGGCTACCTATGGGAAAGTTCTGCAGTACGAAACGGCAGATGGCTATACGGTCATGTATGCCCATTTGTCGGAAGTTCTAGTGCAGGAAGGGGAAGAAATCAGACAGGGGCAGATTGTGGCAAGATCGGGGAATACGGGGCTTTCCACAGGCCCTCATCTGCATTACAGCCTCTGGAAGGATGGAATACTCCTTGACCCAATGGAATATCTTTCTGCGGAAAATATGGTCTGAAAAGAAAAATGATGCAAAACCTTTCATTTTCGGGTATGATGAGAGAATGAAAGGCAGGGATGCATTTTGAAGAGAGTTCTGATGGATATTTCCGCCGATCTGACCCGCGTTGCGCTGGCAGAAAACGGTGAACTGATGGAATTATATTATGAGAGCAAACGGGACGAAAGTCTCGTTGGGAATATTTATGCCGGCAGGGTGGCAAATGTGATGCCCAATCTGCAGGCGGCCTTTGTGGATTTTGGCGTGGGCAAGAATGGGTATTATTATTACGGTAATGCCCGCGCGGTTTCTGATGCAGAAAAAAATCTGGCGAAGCCAAAGGTTGGGGACACCTTGATCCTGCAGGTGGAAAAGGATGCCGTAGGCAGCAAAGGGGCAGTTCTTTCTGCGAACTTTTCCTTCCCCGGGAAGTTTCTGGTA
>JAFRZQ010000133.1 GCA_017442465.1 Anaerotignum sp.
CTCTGTCATGTACCAGAACCAGTTTCAGTCTGTCTTTTGCCACGCTGCCGGAAGCAGGAGCCTGTTTTTTCTTGAAAAAGCTAAAGAAATCCATCGTTACACTTCCTTTCGATGCGACTTATTTCTTGAACAGCTTTTTCAGCTTGTCCATGAAGGATTCGGGTGCCTGTTCAAATGTCATGATGGGTACATCTTCACCCAACAGACGCTGAACGATGTTTCTATATGCCTGACCGGCTTTGGATTCTGTAGAAGTTACAGCGGGTTCCCCTTTGTTTGTTGCGATAACGATGCTTTCGTCATCGGGCACAACGCCCAGGATATCGATAGCCAGGATTTCTTCCACATCTTCGATATTCATCATTTCGCCTCTCTGAACCAGATCGATACGCAGTCTGTTCAGAATCAGCACGGGATTTCTCAGTTCGTTTGCTTCCAGGAGGCCAATGATTCTGTCAGCGTCGCGTACTGCGGAAACTTCAGGTGTTGTCACAACGATGGCTCTGTCGGCGCCGGCAATGGCGTTTTTGAAGCCCTGTTCGATACCTGCGGGGCAGTCCAGAATGATATAGTCGAAGCCTTCTTCTTTCAGGTCATCGCACAGTTTCTGCATCTGTTCGGGAGATACTGCGTCTTTGTCTCTTGTCTGGGCTGCAGGCAGCAGGAACAGACCGTCATAACGTTTGTCCTTGATCAGTGCCTGTTTCAGGCGGCAGTTGCCTTCCACAACGTCTACCAGATCATATACGATGCGGTTTTCCAGGCCCATAACAACGTCCAGATTTCTCAGACCGATATCAGCGTCTACCAGTGCTACTTTTTTGCCTAATACTGCAAGACCACAGCCAAGGTTTGCGCTTGTTGTTGTTTTGCCAACACCGCCCTTGCCGCTGGTGATTACGATTACTTCACTCATTGATGTTCCTCCTCATCTCAGAAGTTTTATTTTTACAACGTTTTTCACATATCTTCGGGAAAATTTTTAATATCTATTTCTATATTAACAAAAATGGCCGGTTTTTGCACTCCTTTTTTGAAACAAAAGGGGAGAACTTTTCCCAGGATTCGACAGCCTTTTTCCGAGCATCAGGAAAGGGCCATAACGAAGATCTGACCGTTCTGAATGAAGGCATATTCAGGGGGTTTGGGGCCTTTTTTGTTTTCTTCCGGGAAGCGGGTGATGATATCCGCGATTCGCAGCTGGATAGGTGCCATGAAGATTGCTGTGACGAAGGCGTCTGCGTCGCCTTTGCAGCCGGCATGGACCATGCCTTTCAGCTGACCCAGAACGATGACGTTGCCGCCGGCTTTGATCTCTGCGCCGGGGTTTACATCGCCGACCACTACAACGCTGCCATCGAATTCGATCTTCTGACCGTTTCTCAGGGAGCCTTTGTGGAATTTTGTCATGTTGGAAGGAGCCATTTCCTTTGTCAGAAGTTCGCTCAGTTCCTTCACTTCGTTGTTTTCTGTTTTTACAAAGGTGATATCCATGGAAGTGTTGCTGGTGATGATCTTTAACAGCTGTTCTTCTTCTGCTTCTGTGAAGGTGCGGCCCTTGAAAGCCATGGATGTTTTTACATTATCGAAAAATCTGCCTGCTTCCTCTACTTTCTTTTCCAGCTGGCTGCAGAGGATATCGAAGGGCGCTTCAGGGTCAAACAGGACCGTTACGCCGTCTTTTGTGCCTTTGAAGATTACGTAGTTTTCACTATACATTTCTTTTCCCCTCCTGTATGTTATGGTGCCAATACTGTCTGCATGGTCGTGTTTATGGGGTTGTAATCCAGCCCCAGATATTCCTTGATGATCGCCTTGGCTACATTTGGTGCGGGGGTGCCGCTGTTTTCGCCGAAGGGGATCATAACGGTAATGGCGATCTGCGGGTCGTCATAGGGCGCGAAGCAGACGAACCATGTATGGGAATTTCGGTTCTTGTCTTCTTCGGCGGTACCGGTTTTGGCTGCAACGTCAATGGGCAGGTCATCAAAGATCCCGCGCAGGGTGCCCCGCTCGCCATTGGATACCAGCCACATGCCGTGATAAACGGCCTGCAGGTTTTCTTCTTTGAATGTGATGACATTTTCCACGGTTTCTTCTACCTTGGAATGGAGCGTGCCATCGGGGTTCTGCACATGGTCTACCATATGCAGTTTATATAACGTACCACCGTTTGCAAGGGTGGAGATATATTTCGTGATCTGTGCCGGTGTGTAGCTGTTGATGGACTGACCGATGGCGGTACGGATGGTGTCGCCGTCTGTCCAGCGGGTCTGGCTGGTGGTCGCATCAGGGTTGAATGTCTTCACAGCTCTTTCCTTATTGGCAGGAGACGCCATGGTAGGGCCGTATTCATCCAGCTCCAGGCCGGTGTAGTTATTCAGACCAAAGGCTGCCATATATTCGTTCAGGGTGGTGATGGAATTGGCACTGTTGCCTGTGGTCACATTGCCCATACGGTATGCCAGCTCATAGAAGAAGTAGTTACAGGATACTTCCAGGGCATGGGATACGGTCAGGTCTTTGTGGGTGCCGCCGGTGTTGGAGTAGATCCAGCAGCGGGCATAAGGGATGCCGGTATCCTTAAAGATACCTTTATCGGTAATGAGTGTCTCCGGTGTGATGGTTTCTGTTTCCAGACCCGCCAGGGCGGTGATCATCTTAAAGGTGGAACCGGAGGCTTTTTTCTGCTTCAGGGGGCGGTTTACCAGGGGGGTATTGCCGTCCTGCAGAAGATCGTTGTAATAGCTGTTGTTGAAGGTATTGACCAGTTCATTGTTATCGTAGGAAGGATAGGTCACGCTGGCCAGAACTTCGCCGGTGCCTACCTGTGTCACGAAAACAGAACCGGTACAGGGGTCAAGGCCGGTGTCCGCAGGGGACATTTCGCCGTTTGACAGTTTTTTGATGATGAGGCTCAGGGGAGATGCACCGGCTTCAATATCAGCCTTTTCCTGAGCAGTTACGGGCAGGTGCTCCTGTTCGATCATCATCAGGGTCAGCTCCCTGACAGTGACATTGCCTTTTTCCAGGGCATCCTGCAAAAATTCTTTTGCCACTTCTGCGGCGTCTTCCTGTTCCGGGTCAAAGTCGGGGTGTACCTGCTTCAGACGGAGATAGACCGTATGCTGCACGGTGCCTTCTTCCGCATAAAGCATATCCTGGGCGGAAATATGGTTCACGTTGATCATGGACTGGAACAGTTCCAGTGTGGAAACGGAATTTTTTCCGGTAGTCGTCAGTTTGGTGAGAACCGCTTTCCGCAGTTCGTTTTCCAGGGCGTCATAAGCCGTTTTCTGCAGCTCGCTGTCCAGTGTCAGGAACAGGTCTTTGCCGGGGATAGGCTCTGTGGAATCGATGACGCTCATGCGGCGGCCCTGGTTATCCACTTCGATCAGCACCTGACCATCGGTGCCGTTCAGTTCTCTTTCAAAGAGTTTTTCCATGCCGTCCTGCCCAACGATGTCTGTCTGACTGTAGATGGGATTGCCGTCCGCATCCACATCGTTCTGGTAGAGGGCATAGTCATTTTCCGTCATCTGACGGATATAGCCTAAAATATGGGAGAAGTACTTGCCCTGAGGATATTCTCTCAAAGAGATGGTATCGATGATGACACAGGGGAAGGTATCCTGGTTTTCTTCTACATAGGCCAGAGTCTTGTCGCTGATATCTGTTGCTACATTGACCGTCTGGAACTGCTGATAGCGCTGCAGATACATGGAGTAGCGGATACCCAGCGTGCTGCGGATGAGGTCACCCGGCAGGCCTTCCGGCAGGCCGAAATAATCTCTGAGATAATCCAGCGTCTGCAGGGAATCGAAGTAGATCTCTTCGCCATCCATGCCCATACTTTCTTTCCAGCTTTTTTCGCGGTTTTTGTTGCCGTTAAACTGGAAGGAATAGGGGGCTTCTTTTGCCAGGGGCAGTTCATCGGTGATCTCCTCGCCGAAGTCTGTCAGTTTCATGGCGAGGGTCAGTGCCATCAGGTTTCTGTCGTCGCTCATACAAAGGGAAACGTAAGTACGTTTCTGGGCTTCTGTAAATGCGGCGGGGGCTTCGTATGTTTCATACAGCCACTGGAGGCATTCTTCTGCCGTCATATCCCGCTGTTTCTTTTCCAGGCCGATGGAATTTTTCCAGCGGGTCTCTCTGGTCTGCTGTTCTTCTTCCGTTCCGTCAAAAGTGAAGCGGTAAGGAGCTTTTTTTGTGATAGGCAGGGAATCGGTGCTGGTTTCGCCTTTTGTCCAGAGAGCCTCTGTCAGGGCTGCAGCCAGTTCCTGGGTTTCTTCCTTGTCAAATTCCAGGGTCACGCTGCCGTCCACCTGTACGCAGTAGGCAGCGGTATTGGTGGCCAATGGTCTGCCGTAGCGGTCATAGATATTGCCGCGGGGGGCAGGAACAGGCAGTTTTTTGGAAACGCTGGCGGTGATGGATTCCTCATAGTCTGCACCATGGATGACCTGTAAGGAGAACAGGCGCACCACGATAATGGCAAAGAGGACGATGATGCCGCAGAGCATGACAAATATTCTGTTTTTACAAAGATCTAAAAAATGATCGAGCAGTCGTCTCATCGGTTCCTCCTAAGGAATCGCCGCCCTTAGAATAGGCGGTATTTGTATTTTTCTTTCAGTTCCAGCCATTCGTTGACAGCAAAGAGCAGACGATAGACAGGAATGGTAACGATCGCCATATAAACGATCTCAGGCAGAAGGATGCTCACGAGAAA
>JAFRZQ010000134.1 GCA_017442465.1 Anaerotignum sp.
ATTGATGACGGAAGTGAAGGACTTTGAACCAATGAATGCACTGGACGGCGGCGAGGATGGTTTAGACTTCTATCGTGCCATCGTGGAACAGGCGAAAGATTGGCTTGTGAACGGCGGATGGCTGTTTTTTGAAATCGGGTACGATCAGGGAGATGATTTGAGAAATCTTCTGGCAGAATTCGGATATACTGAAATTGAAATTCGAAAGGATCTAGCGGGCTTAGACCGTGTAGCACTGGGACGAAAGGGGGAGCTTTGATGCTTGATCGTTTGGCAGAAATTGAAATCAAATATGGACAGCTGGCGGATCAGATCAATGACCCCGATATCATTGCCGATCAGAACCAGTGGCGGAAACTGATGAAGGAATACAGCGATATGACTCCCATCGTGGAGAAGTATCGGGAATACAGAGGGGCGAAGGAAAGCATCGAGGAAAGTCTGATGATGCTGGAAGAAAAACTGGATGATGATTTCCGGGAGCTGGTGAAGGAAGAACTGGCGGAAAACAAAGTGAAGGCAGAAAGCCTGAAGCAGGAGATCACCATTCTTCTTCTGCCGAAAGACCCTAACGATGAAAAGAATGTCATCATGGAGATCCGCGGCGGCGTTGGCGGTGACGAAGCGGCCCTTTTTGCGGAAAGACTGTTCCGTATGTATGCTCGTTACGCAGAACGCAGAAAATGGCGTGTGGAACTGATGAGTTTCAACGAAAGCGAACTGGGCGGTTTTAAGGAAGTTTCCTTTATGATCAAAGGACAGGGGGCATACTCCCGCCTGAAATATGAAAGCGGCGTTCACCGTGTACAGCGTGTGCCTGTAACGGAAAGCGGCGGGCGTATCCATACTTCTGCGGCTACGGTAGCGGTTTTGCCCGAGGCGGAGGAAGTGGACGTGCATATCGATATGAATGACGTCAGAGTTGATGTGTTCCGTGCATCCGGTAACGGAGGTCAGTGCGTTAATACAACGGATTCTGCAGTGCGTATGACACATATCCCGACGGGTATCGTGGTTTCCTGTCAGAATGAGAAGTCTCAGCTGAAGAATAAGGAACAGGCACTGAAGGTACTGTATGCCCGTGTGTATGAAAGGGAAAGAAGGGCCCACGACGAAGCCATTGCTTCTGATAGAAAATCTCAAGTGGGCTCCGGCGACAGAAGCCAGCGTATCAGAACGTATAATTTCCCTCAGGGCAGGGTGACGGACCATCGTATTGGTTTAACGCTGCACAAAATAGATGCTATCATTGACGGCGATCTGGATGAGATCATGGATGCATTAGCAACCACTGATCAGATGTCCAAAATGAAGGAGGGGGCGACAGCGGAATGAAAGAGCTGTGGGCTTTATTTTCAGCCTTCGCAAGGATAGGCGGTTTTACCTTTGGCGGCGGCTACGCAATGCTGCCTATGCTCCAGAAGGAAGTCGTGGAAAAATATAAATGGGTGACCGAGGACGAGGTGCTGGATTACTATGCCATCGGTCAGTGTACCCCTGGCATTATTATGGTCAATACAGCCACATTTGTTGGCTATAAGCAGAAAGGTATCCCCGGTGCCATTGCGGCGACCATTGGCGCGGTGTTCCCTTCCGTCTGCATCGTCATGTTTATCGCAGCAGTGCTCAATAACTTCGCAGAACTGGCAGTGGTACAGCATGCTTTTGCCGGTATCCGTGTGGTGGTCAGTGTTCTGATCATCAATGCAGTCAGAGGGCTCAGAAAAAAATCCATCGTGGATAAGATGTGCGTTGTGATCGCTCTGGCAGCGTTCTTCGC
>JAFRZQ010000135.1 GCA_017442465.1 Anaerotignum sp.
AATTCCAGCACACTGCGGAAAGCCATTGTCTGCTTTTTATTCAGCCATGTCAAAGAGCCCTGCCAGCTGGCATTGCGGCGGAACATGATATTTACTGCAAAAGTTGCCTGTTTTCCCATCTGGGAACTGATCGATCCATACTGCCAGGAGCCCATGACCGGCGCAAAGGTACGCACCTTCTGGAAGGACTGGGGCATATTCTCCTCATCCATGGCCTGTTCCAGATTCAGCAGAAGCTGGGTCATGCTCTGGAATGTACCGCCTTCCTCCCTGCCGGGGTTATAATAGCGCCCGACAGGCACATCGTTTTCGTAGGAATCGATATATAACAGGAAAGTTCGGGAATCATAGTGCTGCATTTTATATAACATGGAACCTTCCTCCTTATCCTCAGATCATTTTTCTGATATCAGAATATCACCTGACCGTTACAGAAACAGTTACACTTTTGCCTTTTTTGCAAAAAAAGAAAGAATACCGCTCTGTCATGACAGGACGGTATTCTTTTTATTCTGTTATCCAAGGCTGCGAAGCAGCTGTTCCGGATGGTCAGCATATTCCAGAGCCGTTTCCTTTGTGATCTTTCCTGCTTTATACAGCGCAAGGATAGACTGATCCATGGAGATCATGCCTTCGCTGCCGCCGGCCGCAATGGCGTTATCGATCTGATGGCCTTTGTTATCGCGGATCATGCTGCGGATCGCGCTGTTCAGATGCATGATCTCACAGGCCGGCACCAGGCCGCCTTCTGTATCCGGCAGAAGCTGCTGGGAAACCACCGTACGCAGGACAGAGGAAAGCTGTGTACGCACCTGGGCCTGCTGGCCGCTGGGGAAGGCATCGATGATACGGTTCACTGCATTGACCGCTCCCTTGGTATGGAGGGTGGCAATGATGGTATGGCCGGTTTCTGCTGCAGTGATGGCGGTATGGATGGTCTCCGCATCACGCATTTCCCCCAGAAGGATCACATCAGGAGCCTGTCTGAGGCAGGCACGCAGGGCGGAAAGATAATCCGTAGTATCAATGGAGATCTCCCTCTGGCTGACGATACTTTTCTGATGTCTGTGCAGAAACTCGATGGGATCTTCCAGGGTAACGATATGGCAGTCTCTGGTGCGGTTGATGCGGTCGATAATGCAGGCCTGTGTCGTAGATTTGCCGCTGCCCGCCGTCCCCGTCACCAGCACCATGCCGTTCTGGGTATCCGCCAGATCCATAACGCCTGCGGGGATGCCCAGTTCCTGCCAGTCGGGGATATCAAAGGAAACGATACGGATGACCGCCGCCATGGACCCCCTCTGTCGGTAGGCATTGACACGAAAACGGGCCAGCCCGGGAACAGAGAAGGAAAAGTCATCATCGCCTTTTCCCAAAAACTGTGTCATGGGCCGTTTTGCAAAGGTATAAATTTCAGAAACCAGTTTTTCTGTTTCCGGGGGCAGCAAACGCTCTCCATCCATCGGGCGGATATGCCCCTCTACTTTTTCACAGGCTGCACCGCCGGCCACCAGAAACAGGTCGGATGCCTCATGGGCCACCGCCTGCTGTAAATATTCCATCAATCCTGCCATAAGAATGACCTCCTACAGTTCCCCGTCCCAAAGGTTCAGGGTATCTTCTTCCCATTCCGCTGTCACCACTGCCTGCCAGCGGAGGACTTTCCAGCCTTCCGCCGTTTTCTGCAGTTCTACCTGCAGGGCCTGATTTTCCGAAATGGGACAGCTATATGTATAAATTCCGTTTGTTTCCGTTACTTCTTCGGGCAGTTCGCCCTGTCTTAATCTTGCAAAAATTTCTTCCGCTTGGGTATCTGCCGTGTAATATGCCGAAACGGCTTCTACAGAAGCCTGATTCAGTCTGCCGTCTGCCAGAACGGTGCTCAGGCTCAGGAGGGCAAATACCGTCATACACAGCACCGCAAAGATCACCAGCAGAGAGCTGCCGCCCACCACAGGAACGGAAAGACGCTGTTTTTTATGCATCGCCCTTCACCTCCTGCCATGCCACAGGAATTTCAAAAAGAACTTCCTCTTCCTGCAAAACCTGCAGTGTGATTTTCTGCAAGCCGGAAATCTCTGTTTCTGCCGCCTGCACCTGCACGCGGTATCCTTCTTCTTCCATATAATAGATACCGTCGGCTTCTTCCCAGTCCAAAAGAACTTCACCATAAGAGGCTTTCAGTTCCTCCGACGTATTCTGGGCAAGGAGAGCCGCTTCTGCCCTGGCTTCGTTCTCTTTGGAAAGCCTGTCCGAAAGGCTGAACACCTGCAGGCAAATGGCCGCCGCCATAGCGAATACCAGCACCATCACCAGCTGTTCCATCAGTACCAGAGGGGTTTTACTCCTCATGAAACCGCCTCCCTTCCGCTTCTCAGCTGCAGGGAAAGGTCAGCTTCTTTGCCGTCAGGCAAGGTCAGCTTCGCCTGCAGAAGACCATCCTGCAGAGAAAGTTCCAGACCCTTCAGTTCCAATATCTTTTCTCCATCCGCAGGAGAAAGGTCACTGTCTGCTGCCGCATACAGTTCCGTCAGCCAGCCGTCATAACAATACAGCTTCGTTTCATAGGTCTCTCCGCCGATCTCCTCCCGAAGGACAAGAGCATCCAGCCCGTCAAACGCCTCAGCGGTAATGCTTTCCGCCCGATCTGCCTGATGGACACGGGTGGTCATATACTGCACCGCCGTACGGCTTTCATAGGTGGCAGTATCTCTTTGCCGCATCTTCTGATACACATCCGCTCCCGTCAGGAGCAGAAAAAGCAGGCATGCTGCAAAGACCCCGAATACCATCAGCGCCAGAAGACTTCCCATTTTCAGTTGTTTCTGTTCATTCTTCATGGCTCGCTTCCAATACTGTGATATCAGGCATCAGATTCGACGCAACGGGCACATACATCACGGTATACTGCCCCTCATCGATACGGATGCCGTAGTGTTCTTCCATATAGTCCAGACTGGGGGGATACATCCCCTCCGCCGCATAACAGGCTGCCGCCGTCCGCCGCAGGGTATCCTCCAGTTCTGCCTTCCCTTCCGCGTAGCGCCCGTCTTCCAGACGGTTCACCGCATGCAGGAATATCATAAGCACGATGGCTGCTGCCAGAGGCACACAGAGCATCGCCCATTTTTTCATTTTTTCTTTCATGCTATCACCCAATCGCCGACATGATATTCATCAGAGGCAGCATCACAGAAAGCAGGATGATACCCACCAGAAGGCTGGCTCCCAGCACCATGGCCGGTTCCACCTGGGCCGTTCTGTGTTCCAGGGCCTCTGCCGCTTCTTCGGAAAGGCGGTCTGCAATTTCTTCCATGACCGCATCGCCGCTGCCGCCCCGCATGCCCAGTTCCAGCATACGGCAGGCAGAAGCAGGCAAAGCCTCCGTCTGTTTCAGTGCCTTTGTCAGTTCTTCGCCTGCTGTCAGGCTATCCCTGCAGGCAGCATATCTTTTCGCCGCTTCCGGCACATCCCGCATCAGGTAGCCTGCCAGTTCCACAGCTTCCTCCATAGGCAGGCCGCTTTTCAGGCCCATGGCTAATGCCTGGGCAAAACGGGCATCGTTCTGTTTTTTTGCTG
>JAFRZQ010000136.1 GCA_017442465.1 Anaerotignum sp.
TCGATTGGAAAAACCATCTCTCAATGAAGATACTGCCCACTCTTTGGCTAATTCTTCATTCTGAGTACAGTAAAATCCAAGGCCGAAGTCATTATTCCTTCTGCCCTCACCAAAAGTCGGCTTTTCAATAATTTTTTCTGAGCCATGATATATCGTAATTAACTTATTCATTTTACCGACCTCCCTTTATTCCTATTATAAATGTATCACCAGAGTGATAATATGTCAATATCATAACTATCACTCTGGTGATGTTTCACGTTTTATTTAAAACCAAAAAAATTTAGTTCTATCGTCAAATATCCCTCTTCTTCTCATTAATCATCTTTTTAATGCTTTCTTTTGGTATTCGCCAGACTCTACCGAATCTAATTGCCTGCAGCTCTCCTGATCGTAATAAGCCATATACCGTATTTTTGCCAAGATATAAAATTTCTGCTACTTCATCTACTGTCAGCAATTCCTTTTCTAAAAATTCTTCATACATAACAAGGCACCTCCTTCGAACGTTATTTTATATTACTGTTCGCCAGGAAGTGCCTCCTCGTGTTATGCTTCACCTAGCAATATTTCTATCGCTTTTCCAACTAAAAATAAAGTCACCGCAATCACAACATCTTCCTCTTTTGGAATCACTATATTTTTCAATTCATCTTTTGCCCTCACCTCCCTTCACGGCATGATAAAAGCTACTTCGCTTCAGACCTGTAAGTTTCATCGCCTCCTTTGCCGTGATCCTTCCATCCTGCCAATCTTTTACAACAGCAGAGAAGTTATCAGGAACACAAATCCTCGGTCTACCAAAAGACTTCCCTGCCAACTTTGCTGCATCGATTCCTTCCCGTTGTCTGGTACGAATCATCTCTCTTTCCTGTTGAGCAATGCTGGACAGAACTTCAATCAAAATGTTGTTAATCATTTCCACGATCCATTCCTGGCCAGTAGGCACCTGGATCATAGATGTAGGAAGATCCAGAATCATCAAACGAATATTGTTCTTTTGGAACCATTCCAGCTCGCCTTTGATATCCGCCTTGTTTCTGGAAAGCCTGTCCAGAGATTTAATGTATAGGGTATCGCCCGAACGTAGCCCCAATGCACCTTTCAATGCCTGATACCCAGGGCGATCAAGATCCTTACCCGACTGCTTATCCACCACGATATTTTCTTCAGGTACATATTTTTTCAGTTCCAACAGCTGACGATCCAGATTCTGTTCCCTAGAACTGACTCTGGCATAGCCCATAACTCTGCTTTGCATAACTTCACCCCCAAACTGTCCAGAAAAGTCCTGCCATTTTCAGACATATCCGAAAACTGAAACAGGACTTTTTCAGACACATTTTTACCCGTTTTTCTACTGATTTTACTTATCTGTAAAAGTGTACTTTTTCAGACAGTTATACAAATCCAAACTCATAGATTTCTTCCACATACTCATGGAGAATATCCGGATTATAGAGCAACGCTTCGATTTCTTCTTCCTCAAACCCATTCTCATAGAGATACAGTACTTCATCTTCTGACACACCGACATTCGCAGCATAGTCGATCAGGCTTTCCAGATAAGTTCCGTACATCATACCCTTTACAGTATTACTTTTCTTACAGATAGGTGTCCCAAAGCTATAGCTGTATGGTCTGCATCCCCCGTACCAGAAATTATCATAGCAATCCAGTTTTGCTGTATTGAAGGAATCTCTCAATACTGTACCATCTGCTCTCAGAACCAGAATATCACCCTGATTGATCTTCACTTCATTATGAGGAAAATGGATAAATCCGGCCTTTTTCAGCCCCTGTTTTAAAATTTCTTCTGTAGAAGCGTAAATATAAAATCCCAGCTTTTCAAAATGGTAAACTGTCAAAGGGTTGTTCCCCTTCACCAGATACAGGTTGTCCTGACCATCCAGCAAGGTAAAACAAAAAGAGCCTTCAATCTGTTCTGCCATCTGCTGAATGGCTTTCAAGTTGAAGGCTCCTGTACTTTCTATCATCTGTACCGCAACATAACTGTCTGTTTCAATGTTAGTATTGGGTAGGTGAAATTCTCTGCGAAGTTTCATTTCATTATAAAGCACCCCATTATGAGCAAGAGCAAAGGATGTATCCTTACAGTACCCACGGAAAGGATGGTTGTTCCTGTTAATCTTTTCACTCCCTTGCGTTGTTAAACGAGTGTGCCCTAAAACTACATTTACTCCATATGGAATCTTTTTATGAAAACTATGGGCTGGCAGCGGCTTTTTATGGATCTCCATATGTCCATTTATGTTGTAAGCAATACCTGTTGCATCTGTGCCTCTCTTCTCACAGGCAACAGACAATTTACGTATCAGATGGTTCTTCTGCACATAAGACAATTTATGTCCATAATCCATAATTCCAAACAAGCAACACATTAGTCATTCCTCCTCATCTGTTTCTACCGGTTCATTGATATATAACTGTCTTTCTTTCAAATATGTAATCAGTTCAGGCTCAGTGATCTGGGATACAAATCGCCACCAACTCAGATCCTGCAGTTCTTTTTCAGAACAAAAAATCGCTACCTTACAAAGTCTTTCGACCATCTGCAAAGTAGCGATCAGAGTATTATATTTCAGCGTACCACGCCACATCCGAAATTCGATGGTGTGATAGTTTTGTAAATTTACACAGGTGTATCTCCCCATACCGGAGTTCTTAGCACAATTCATCACCTGTTCAGGTTTTTCTTTGAATCCATAGCGGGCAGCCCAATGATCCATCTGTCCCTGTGTTCTGCGAGAAAAGCAAAGTAATTCCTCCCAATATTTCTCCACGAGAAACAGGACTTTCCCGATGTTCCATTCCTGTTCATCACAGGTGCTGCCAAAGTATGTGCGATTCACATGACAATGTAACCCACAGGTTCCAGCCTTATGAGAACGATAACCCAGATGCAAGGCTTCTTTTGTTAGCTCTTTCCACGGCATGGTTTCTATATGGTATTTCAATGTCATGGGGTGCGTAACAATCTCGAAGCCTTCATCCAGAGAACCATCCGTTTTGATATAGATGTGTCTGGCTTTTTCATTTGCCAGATCAGTCAACGTTCTAGCATTCTTACTGCTACAGCCACCGTCATCCAATTCCAGTTCTACACCTATGAACATTTCCTTACCACTGCCATAAAAAATCGGAGAAGGTTTGTAACTGTAATTGTAAATCGGTCCTTCTCTGACACAGTGATTACACAATATTCTGCAGCTATCATCATCATAATATGCATTTTCCTGTCGAATCATCCGTCCACACTCATCACAGTTAGCGAAATAGTCATCATAGCAACGTTCGCACAAAGGACGGTCATTATCCCCACCAGTTGCATGTTCGCGATAGATACGAGTACCACATTCATAACACAATGTTGTTACTTCGTCCAAACAATCGGCACAGTATGCACGATCACCAAAATAGTGAACTTCATCAATACCAAGTTCGCAGTCACATTCGCAGCAGTAAATTGTATATTCTTCCATGGTATCCCCTCCTTATCAGTATTCTTCTACCAGAAGCATTGTGGAATGTGTTTCATCATCGATGATGTACACTCTTTCTTTGAATCCGAATTCCACTTCACACTGCACTTTTACTACATTTTCATATGGTGGAACTTCCTGACTATGGCTGATCAGTACGCCATCCACTGTTTTTTGCAAATCAAAAATCTGCAGATAGTCCTGCTCCTTTGGTTCATCTACCATCAACCATAACAGGAGCTGCAACGGTTCTGGAATCCTCTCATATACACCCAGTGTAATGAGTCGTTTGTTTTGAAATCTTTTCTTCATATGGTCGCCTCCTAGATAAAACAAAAACGACCTGCACGGCCACATGCCGGCAGGTCTTAATACCTCCTATTTGATTTATAATATATATTTCTAATTATTAAAAATACGTATCTCTATCATCTGGATGCGTTCCGTTATAATTTAGACTCAAATTTATTACAGTACATCGTGGAAATCGTATCAACATTTCTTATTAGACACTTCTTCTTTTCTTTAATGTCTTTTATCTCCCATAATCCCACATTAGGTGAAACAGGAGCGATTGCACTATTGGTAGGATCATACCAATTTTTACAAATGGCGCATTTTTTTGCTTTGTTTGCATTAAATAGCTGAGCCATTCTACTCCTCCTTACAAAGCAACCTTGTTATTATTTGTTAAAGAAAATTTTCGATATAACCATTGCAATTAACGCAATGCCTGTCACTATAAAGGCGATAGAACCTACGAATGCAAAAATTTGATGAATACTAGTAAACACTAAGCAAATAATTCCAATCAGTAATCCCGCTAACACAATTTTAGACAATAAAGATGTTTCTTTTTTCTTAAACATTTTTTCTTTCCTCCTTCATATTTCTGAAAATAACCTACTCCATCAAATAAACTTTTATCGGAGTATTTTTCTTTTTACAGTTATCAATTACATATTTCGTGCCTTTTGATTTACCATCCCAAAAGGCTAAAACCAAATCTGCATTTTCAATGATCACAATATTCCTTTTCAATGGTGCTACACGCCCGTATTTCTCATATTCAGGCAAAAACTCTGTCAGTCTAATCTCGTTCCTCAGAGCATATTCTCTTGCGCTGGTATCAACACCTATAGCACCACCAGATATAATTTCCGTTACATCTTGAGGAAGATATTCTCCTAAATCATGTATATGTAATCCCCTTGACCCAACTACAGCTACCCTCATTCGCATCCCACCCAATTTTATAGATATACAGTATATTCATATCGATAATTGTAACACATAACAGCCATAAAATAAATATAAAATATATCTATAAAGGAGTGAGACTAGTGGCTGTTAAAAGTGTTTCTATCCGAATTGAAGAGGAAATGTTAGAAAAAATTGGTTATGTTGCAGACTATGAAGGTCGTTCCGTTAATAGCCATATCCTAATTTTGGTTAGAGAAAGTATTAAAAAATTCGAGTCTGAACATGGACCTATCGAAGGTACAATCAAACCTGATGTAAATGTAAAACCTACTCGCAAAAACTAAGAAAGAGACAGTTTAAACTGTCTCTTTTTCATGTAATCTTTTCATTGCCTACGAATTGTTTGCAGCTGATATCAGTTAGTGCCAGTAACTCCATTCTGGAAAATGCTCTCGTTCCGATCATCACTTCCACCAGAGCAAACAATTCCTTGTTGGTCAGAAACCCGTCCATATACAAATGATAACATTTATCCTGATATGAATACTGCCGTTCTGTATTTCCAACTATATCACGAAACTCTGCAAGGAATGTTTTCAAATCATTGATGCTTCTGGTAACACTTTTCGTAGATACACCATATTCATCTACCAGTTTCTGCACAGCCACATCTTCCCTCGGAGGCAACAGAAGAAAACTTCTAGCACTCGTTTCTGTTTCGTGTTGTTCATATAATCAACGTCTTTCAGACATGCTAAATAACATAAACTACACACTTATATCATACAGTACAAAAGCCCCCAGCGACAGGGGGCTGTCCCAATAAAAAAGCAAAACCCTTTAACAGTTAATTCCTTTTGAAAAACCATAATATTCATTCAAAAGTTCTTCTAACATTCTTTTTATGTTATCTCCCCATTTTATAAATTCCGATTTACCTTTAGTCCACTTCAACCCTGTCTTAAAACTTACTGAATTCATCACCAGATGAATATGTAAATCAGGTTTATCTGTATGAACACCATAAAACAGCTGATATTCCTGTCCTAGATAGTCCGCCAATACTTCTGCCAGAATATATACCACCTGAACATCCTGAATTTCTAA
>JAFRZQ010000137.1 GCA_017442465.1 Anaerotignum sp.
GGGAGAGGTCTGAGTAACCTGACCGGGCAAAGAGGTAGGAGCCATCTGACCACCTGTCATACCGTAGATTGCGTTGTTAATAAAGATGATGGTGATATTCTCGTTACGGGCTGCAGAGTGAACTGTTTCAGCCATACCGATGGAAGCCAGGTCACCGTCGCCCTGGTATGTGAATACTGTAGCGTCGGGGTGTACTCTCTTGATACCTGTTGCTGTTGCGGGAGCACGACCGTGTGCACACTGAATAGCGTCCATATTGAAGTAGTTGTTAGCAAATACTGCACAACCTACGGGTACACAAGCGATTGCGTTGTTTACTTCACCCATTTCTTCCAGTACTTCTGCTACCAGTCTGTGTACGATACCGTGACCACAACCGGGACAATAATGCAATTTCGCGTCTGTCAGAGCTTTTGTTTTTTCAAATACAACTGCCATTATTTGTCACCTCCCATGATTTCTTTACCGAATTCTACGATTTCATCAACAGAAGGAACGTTACCGCCTGTTCTGCCGTGGAATACTACTTTGTTTTTGTCGTTACATGCATATGCAACGTCGGGTACCATCTGACCCATGGACATTTCTACATCCAGATACATTTTGATCTGGTCGTTGAATTTGTCGAAACCTTTCTGAGGGAAAGGCCACAGTGTTTTAGGTCTCAGCATACCAACTTTGTAACCTGCAGCTCTCAGGTAACCGATAGCTGTTCTAACAACTCTGGAAGCTGTACCGTAGGATACGAATGCATATTCAGCATCGTCCATCATGAATTCTTCCCAAGCCTGTTCGTTAGCTTCTACTTCAACGTATGTTTTGAAGTGGTCATGGTTCCAAGCTTCACAGTCATCGGGATCGATAACCAGGTTTTTACATACGTTTCTTTCGCCTGTACGGTTGCCTCTCAGTGCCCAGTCTTTTTCTTTCAGACCTGCTCTGGGAACATAGTTGAATTCAACGGGTTCCATCATCTGACCGATCAGACCGTCAGCCAGGATGATTACGGGAATACGATAGATATCAGCGATATCGAAACCTTCCATGATCATGTCTACAGCTTCCTGTACGGATGCGGGAGCCAGTACTACGTTGTGGTAGTCACCATTGGAACCACCTTTAACGGACTGGTTGTAGTCTGCCTGACCGGGCTGAATTGTACCCAGGCCCGGGCCACCTCTCATCATGTTGATGA
Source organism: Anaerotignum sp. (assembly GCA_017442465.1). GTDB lineage: Bacteria > Bacillota > Clostridia > Lachnospirales > Anaerotignaceae > Anaerotignum_A. Next base: position 1,196 of record JAFRZQ010000137.1, read on the forward strand.
TAACTGCGGGCAGGGATGCGTTGGAGATGTAACCAATACCTTCCTGTTTCAGAGCCAGACCGGGGGAAGAAGAGCTTGTCAGAACTCTTGCACCAGCTGCTGCTGCGCCGTATACCATGTTAATAGCAGCTACTTCAGATTCAGCCTGAACGAATGTGCCGCCTACTTTAGGTAATTCATTGGATAAATATTCAGGTACTTCGGACTGAGGAGTGATGGGGTAGCCAAAGAAATATCTGCAACCTGCCTCAATAGCCGCTTTACCAACTGCTTCGTTGCCTTTCATCAAAACTTTTGCCATTGAAATTTCCTCCTCTCTATTAGTCCAGTTTTTCTACTACGATCGCGCAGTCGGGACACATTTTCGCACAGCTTGTGCATGCGATACAGTCTTCACCGATCATTTCTGCGGGATTGTAACCTGCAGAGTTGATTTTTGTTTTGGACAGATCCAGTACCTTTTTAGGACAAACAGATACACACAGTCCGCAACCCTTGCAGATTTCTTCATTGATAGTTACTTTACCTTTTGCCATTCAAAATACACCTCCATAAATATTTGAATTTACATCCAGGTCTTCCTCATATTAAACTCCATAGGGAACAGTTCCCCAGAAAGTCCTTCGGGTACAGCTTCTGTCATTACATCTTTGACATAAGCTACGTACTTCACAGGTACACCTGTGCGTTTTGTAACTTCCTTCAATATCTCATCCCCGTAAGCCAGACATTCAGCTGTTGTCTCCCTTACCAGGTTTGTGTTATTGACGAAGCCAGTCACCTTCATCCCCGTACCATATTCCAGAAATTCCATCTGTTCAATAATACCCTCAGGTGTAGAGGTTCCGGGACGATATGCATTGACTACCATAAACAGATCTGTTTCCGAATGATCGATCACAGGCTTGATTCTGCCCAGTACCAGAGTGCCGACATCATTGCCGCCAAGGTCGATCAGATACTGATATTCCTTGTTCTGAACAGGCATTGTCATTGCGCCGGAAACAGCAGGCACGTCCGCAACTGCAGTATCCAGATTGGATGCAATCACCTGAATGCCCATCTCTTCCATTTCGGCTTTCTTTTCTCGGGAACGGAAATAAACGTTTACGATATCCAAATCGGCAATTGCGACTTTACCTTCTACGCTTTCACGCAGTTTTTTGATGTAGTTAACAGAGAATTCTGTTTTGCCGCTGCCGTAGTGACCTGTAATAATTCTGATTCTTTTGTCATCAGTTACCATATGTATCTCGCCTCCATATAGTTTCTTTCGTTGAAATTTCCGCGTTTCTTTATGATATATGTCAGATGAAACAGAAACGAAGAAAATATAATTATGGATAGTTTCAATAAAACAAGAAATGATTTCACACATATTTTATATAAATTTATTGAAAAGTCCATACTTCAACCTCAGTACATTATATATCAACTTTTTATCGGTTGCAAGAAATTATATCCTTTTTTTATTTTGTACTACAAAAAAAACATTGTTTTTTTATAAAAACAAGCCCCCGCTCTGATGATGCCTGATCCTCAAAGCAGGAGCTTTTCCAAATTCATTATTTCCCAGTCAAAACGCGATCAGATGTTATACAGCAGTTCTCCATAAGTGGGGAATGGCCATACGCTTTCATCCACCAGCATTTCCAGTCTGTCCGCAGGGGCTCTCAGTTCCTTCATGGTATGGAATACATAGTCTCTGCAGAAGATCGCCTGAGACTTGCTGTCCCCTTTCAGAAGGTTCGCCTGATCTGTCACTTCGATCAGCAGTTTCAGTTTTTCATGGAACAGATTCAGATTTTCCATGATATCCTTCAGCAGTTCTTCCTCTGCAGAAGCATCCATACCGACAGATTTCACTGCTGCAACGGATTTTGCCACTTCCCCTGCATATTTTACAACAGCAGGTCTGATCTGTTTGGAAGCAATATCGATCATGGTCCTTGCTTCAATGTTGATCTGTTTCACATAATTTTCATATCGGATCTCCGCACGGGACTGCAATTCCAGTTTGCTCAGAACACCATGTCTGCCGAACAGTTCCACAGTTTTATCATCCGTGAAAGCAGTAACCGCATCAATGGAATTTGTAATATTGGGCAGACCTCTGCGCTCTGCCTCCTGTCTCCATTCATCAGAGTAGCCGTTGCCGTCAAAAATGATCCGTTTATGTTCTACATAAGTTCTGCGCACCAGTTCATGGACAGCTGCATTGAAATCTTCCGCCTGTTCCAGTTCATCCGCAAACTTTCTCAATTCTTCCGCAACGATGGTATTCAGCGCAAAGTTAGGGCCGGAAATAGAGCCGGAGGAAGGAGGCATACGGAATTCGAATTTATTCCCTGTAAAAGCAAAGGGAGAGGTTCTGTTTCTGTCTGTTGCATCCTTTTTCAGGGCTGGCAGCGTATTTACACCGACACGCATTTTGCCGCCCTGCAGAGAGCTGGTCGCTTCCCCATGTTCGATCTGATCGAAGATATCCTGCAGCTGATCGCCCAGGAAAATGGAAACGATGGCAGGAGGCGCTTCCTGAGAACCCAGACGGTGATCGTTACCGGGATTGGAAGCGGACAATCTCAGAAGCTCAGGATATTCATCCACACCTTTAATGATGGCACTGAGGAATACCAGGAACTGCGCATTTTCATGAGGCGTTTTCCCGGGATCCAGCAGATTCTGTCCATCATCTGTCCCCAGAGACCAGTTATTATGCTTACCGCTGCCGTTTACGCCTGCAAAAGGCTTTTCATGGAGCAGGCAGGCCAGACCATGGTGGCTGGCGATACGTTTCATAGCTTCCATGATCAACTGATTATGGTCTGTTGCCTGGTTACAGTCCTCAAAAATAGGTGCCAGTTCATGCTGTGCAGGGGCCACTTCGTTATGCTGTGTTTTTGCAGGAACCCCCAGTTTCCACAGTTCTACATTCAGTTCATGCATAAAGCATGCGATTCTTTCTTTAATGCTGCCAAAATAATGGTCATCCATTTCCTGCCCTTTGGGGGGCGCCGCACCAAACAGCGTACGGCCGGCAAAGATCAGATCTTTTCTCTGCTGATAGAGGTCTTTGTCGATCAGGAAATATTCCTGTTCTGCGCCACAGCTGACTGTGATCTTCTTTGCTCTGTCGTTGCCAAACAGACGAACGATACGCATGGCCTGTCTGGAAACCGCCTCACAGGAACGCAGCAGAGGCGTTTTCTTGTCCAGTGCTTCTCCCGTATAGGAATAGAAAGCTGTGGGGATATACAGAGTGATGCCGCCGGCATCCTCACGCAGGAAGGCAGGAGACGTACAGTCCCATGCAGTATAGCCGCGGGCTTCAAATGTAGCCCGTAAGCCACCGGAAGGGAAAGAGGATGCATCCGATTCCCCCTTGATCAGTTCTTTGCCGGAAAACTCCATGATCGCCTTGCCATTGGAAGGGGGTGCCAGGAAGGAATCGTGTTTTTCTGCAGTGATCCCGGTCATAGGCTGGAACCAATGGGTATAATGGGTCGCACCGCGCTCGATAGCCCAGTCTTTCATGGCATTAGCGATGATATCCGCAATCTCGGAATTCAGCAGTGCCCCCTGTTCAATGGTACTTTTCAGTTCTTCATATACTTTTTTGGGCAGATGCTCCCGCATCATAGCGTCATTGAATACATTCATCCCGAAAATTTCGGGTACGGAAACCTTATCGTTCATACATTGTTCCTTTCTTTTGTAAAAAAACAGATGCCCTTGATTTATCTTTATTATCATTTCATTTTGGATTTTATTTGCTTTTTCATTATAACGGCGGATTCTTTTCTTTGCAACGATTTTGCCTTTGACGAATTGGAGAAATCTAAAGACATTTGTCCTTATTTTTTACCATTTCATACAAAAAGACCGTATCTCACAATCAAGATACGGCCTATCCTTTCATCAGGATGCTTCCTGCGCAGAAATCTGCTTTTCTTCTGTTTCCAGTTCAAAAATAAAATCATCACACAACGCTGTCAGTTCCATCGGCAGCGCCAGCCCTTCCGCCAGCCTGCAAAGGAAGTGCTCTGCATCTTCCCTGCTCTCACACAGACCATCCACAAAATCCTCTTCTGCAACAGAAGCCGCATCTGTTTTTCTGATCATTGCGCCGTATACTTCACCCACTTCCGCAGAACGAATCAAAAGAGAATATTCCAAATGAAATACAGCGTCTTCTTCATTTGTCACATCATTCTGAAAAAGCATTATTTTTTTCATTCGCTCCACTCCTTTCTGTTGAGTAAATAATACGCCAAAATTCCGTAAAATTATCGTTAAGATGGATATATATCAAATTCTTAACGCTCTCTTAACCCGAAAGCCTCCTGCATTTCAAAAAAAGCAGAAAAACCCAAAAAACTGAACGAAATTTCAGTCCTTTTCTCCTTTTCTCTTGAAAAAGACCATTACAGTCATGTATACTGTAAATTATAAACATGTTTTTTGAATACATCCACCGAACGATTGATTGGGAGGTATAATATGGAAAATAAAATTACCGTTCTGACTGAAAAAGATAAAGCGATCCTGCAATCCTATCATACCGTTGCAGAAGGCACTGCGGAATTCTGGGGAGAAAACTGTGAAGTTGTGGTCCATGACTTATCCCATCTGGATTCATCCGTTGCCAAAATTGTCAATGGGCATCTTTCCGGCAGACACGCTGGTGCTCCTATTTCTGAGGTGACCCTTTCTTTCGTAAACAAGATGCTTGCAAATCCATCCCTGCGCCATGTGACCTATTTCGCGAAGAATAAACGCGGGGAAGCCTTCAAAGCCTCTATTTCTGCCATCGAAGGAGAAAAAGGAAATATCATCGGGCTGTTCTGCATCAATTTCTATCTCTCTGTTTCTCTGTTCTCTTTGCTGCAGAACTTTACCCCTGCCGCAAAAACAGAAAACGAAAATATTTCCGAAACCTTCGTGGAAAACGCAGAAGAACTGATGCTGAACGCTTTGGAAGAAGCAAAAAAATCTGTATATGACAACCTTTCCATTTCTTCCTCCAACAAAAATAAAGAAATCGTAGCGATCCTCTATCAGAAAGGCATCTTCAACCTGAAGGATTCCGTTATTACCATTGCAAACAATCTGGGTATTTCCAAGAACACCGTTTATATGCATATCAGAAATATGAATAAATAATAAAAAACGCGCAAAAACCCGACGAAATATCACATCTATCAGGAGGATATTTTATGTCTCAGAATAAATATATTTTCCCCATGCCGGATACAGCTGCTGTTTATCTTGCCCAGGCACTAATGGAACTGATGGAAAAAAAATCTCTGGAAGAGATCTCTATCACCGAACTGACCAAAAAAGCCGGTGTTTCCCGCATGAGTTACTATCGCTCCTTTACGTCTAAACAACACATTCTGGAAGAATACCTGCAGATCATCGTACAGATCTTCCGCAGCGAAGGCGAAAAAGCCGGATATCTGGGAAAGGAGCATGGCTATCTGCAGCTACTATATGCTTTCCGCTTTTTCCGCCATCATAAACGCTATGCTCTTTGTCTGCATAACGCCAACCTATCCTCTATCCTGCTGGATGGCCTGAATAAATATATGGATCAGTATATGATCCCGCCTAAGGCTGATTTCCAGAAAAGATGCAAGACTTACGCCTATGCAGGGGCTTTGTATAACCTGTATATTCAATGGCTGAAGGATGACATGCAGGAAACAGAAGAGACCATGGCAGAGATCACTTTCCGCATCATGTTTCCCCATTCAAAACTTCCATACGAAAAAAAATAAGAGTCCGAATGGACTCTTTTTGTTTACGTATTCTCAATTTCGATCCCCTGTTCCTGCAGGAATTTCAGATCTTTTTTCGTCAGTTCTGCTGTTTTCAGGAGATCAGGGCGTTTTTTTGCAGTACGAAGCAATGCCTGTTCCCTGCGCCATTTTGCTACATTTCCGTGATGGCCGCTCAGAAGCACCTCTGGAACTTCCCTGCCCATGAACACGGGAGGACGGGTATACTGCGGATATTCCAGAAGACCATCAGAGAAACTTTCATCCTCAAAGGATTCTTCCTTGCCCAATACACCAGGCACCAGACGGGAAACCGCATCAATGATCGTGATCGCCGCCAGCTCGCCGCCGGTCAGAACGAAATCACCAAGGGAAATTTCATCTGTTACGATCTCTTCGATCAAACGTTCATCGATACCTTCATAATGACCGCAGAGGAACACCAGATTTTCTTCCTGTGCCAGTTCTTCCGCAATACGCTGGGTAAAAGGTCTGCCCTGTGGGGTCATAA
>JAFRZQ010000019.1 GCA_017442465.1 Anaerotignum sp.
AAAAGCGAAACGTTTTCTGTCTGCTTCTGTTACCGCTTCCTTATTTGTCAGATCGATGTCGCCCTGCTCGAAGGGTGCTTTCTGCTCCTTGCCAGCCAGAGATGCTGCTGTTTTCACCACTTCAGCCAGACCTTTGTCATTTGCTGTGATGGAAACTGTATTGATGACGGGGCACCCCAGCTTTGCAGACAGTGCTGCTGTATCGATCTTTGTTTCTTTCTTTTCATTTACGTCACTCTTATTCAGAGCAACTACCACAGGAACGCCCAGTTCTAGCAGCTGTGTTGTAAAGAACAGAGATCTGCTCAGGTTTGTAGCATCCACGATGTTGATGATCACATCGGGATTTTCATGTTTTACATAAGCACTTGTGATACTTTCTTCCGCTGTAAAAGGAGACATAGAGTAAGCACCGGGCAGGTCAACTGCGATCAGTTCTTCCGCTCCTTCATAAAAGTTCTTTTTGATGGGACTTTCTTTTTTATCTACTGTAACACCGGCCCAGTTGCCCACGCGTTCGTTTCTGCCTGTCAGGGCATTGAACATAGTGGTCTTGCCGCTGTTGGGGTTGCCTGTTAAAGCAATTCTCATTATCTTTTCCTCCTGTTTTATACTCTCACAAAGTTAGTTTTGACTAACTTCGGTCCAAAAATGATGTGGTGAGAAACTCACCACTTACATTGCATTTACTACAATAGCTTCTGCCAGAAGATTATCGATGGTGTATCTGCCATCCTTGATAGATACCACGCAGCCGCCCTTCACCCTTCTTACCACTGTGATGGGTTCGCCGCTGTAGCAGCCCAGAGAAAACAGAAATGCATCCATCTCTTCATCATCTGTCACAATATTGTTGATTGTATATTCTACGCCGTCCTGCGCTCTTAATAGACTCATAATCACACGCTCCTTTTAGAAGTTAGCTTCAATTAACTATCAAAAGTTTACCACGACTAACTCGTTTTTGTCAAGGGCATCTTCCATAATTTTACTTGGTCTTTTTCACATACAAAAAGGAGTATCCTTTGTAGATGGATACTCCTTTACAACTCTTTTATTTCTTTTTGGCACAGCTGGCACAATCGCCATTACAGCCGCCACAGCCGGAACCATTCTTTTTCAGGTGTCGTACTGCAGCCAGAAAGGCAACTGCCACAACGCCGATAATGATAAAATCCAGAATCCCCATTTTACCACCCCATCAGAAAATCAGGCTCAAAACCTGATATACACCAAAGGAAACGATCCATGCCACCACACACTGCAGGAACGCAACGCCCCAGCCCAGGAGGCTGGATTCCAGCTCTCGTTTCACTGCCGCAACAGCCGCCATACAGGGGGTATAAAGCAGTGTGAACACCAGAAAGCTAATGGCAGAAATGGGTGTAAACAATGTGCCCAGTGCCACTTCCAGACCTTCCATAGATGTACCCAACAAAACGCCCAGTGTGCTGACAACGGCTTCTTTTGCCGTAAAGCCAGTGATGAGGGCCGTAGGCACACGCCAGTCATCAAAGCCCAGAGGGGCAAAGATAGGCGCCAGCCACTGACCGACCATCGCCAAAAGGCTGTCCGCGCTGTCCGTTACCACATTCAGACGAGTATCAAAAGTCTGCAGGAACCAGATAATGACCGTTGCCACAAAAATGATCGTAAATGCCCTCTGCAGGAAATCCTTCGCCTTATCCCACATCAGAAGCACTACGGATTTCATGGAAGGGAAACGGTAATTGGGCAGTTCCATAACGAAGGGAACCGGCTTCCCGCGAAATACAGTTCTATCAAAAATCAGAGCGATAATGATACCAACAATAATCCCCGCCGCATACAGACCGATCATCACCAGTGCCGCATGGTTGGGAAAGAATGCTGCCGCAAATACCGCATAGATGGGAATTTTTGCAGAACAGCTCATGAAGGGCGTCAGCATAATAGTCATACGTCTGTCTCTTTCAGAGGACAGGGTCCTTGTTGCCATAACCGCAGGAACAGTACAGCCAAAACCAATCAAAAGAGGTACGATACTTCTGCCGGAAAGGCCGATTTTTCTTAACAGCTTGTCCATCACAAAAGCGATTCTTGCCATATAGCCTGTATCCTCCAGAATGGACAGGAAGAAAAACAGCACCACGATAATAGGCAAGAAGCTCAGTACGCTGCCAACACCGGCAAATACACCATCGATCACAAGGCTATGTACCACGGGGTTGATACCATAATTACCAAGAGCAGTATCCACCATGGCGGTAATGGCGTCGATGCCCGCCGCCAAAAGGTCACTCAGGTATGCACCAAATACGTTGAATGTCAGATAGAATACGAGGAACATCACCACAACAAAAATGGGGATGGACAGATATTTATGGGTCAGAACACTGTCAATTTTTACACTGCGCAGATGTTCCTTGCTTTCTCTTGCCTTGATAACTGTCGCATTACACACTTTTTCAATGAAATCATAACGCATGTCTGCCAAAGCAGCATTTCTATCCATGCCATGTTCTTCTTCCATCTGAATGATGCTGTGTTCGATCAGTTCCAGTTCGTTCTGGTCCAGTTCCAGTTTTTCCGCAATGTCAAAATCTCCTTCGATCAGTTTTGTCGCTGCAAACCGAACAGGGATACCCGCCTGTTCCGCATGGTCTTCGATCTGATGGCATACGGAATGGATGCATCTGTGTACGGGGCCAGAAGGGCAGAAATCATATACCTTTGGATATTCCCTCTGTTTTGCTGTTTTAACAGCTGTCTTCAGCAGTTCATCAATGCCCTCATTTTTTGCCGCACTGATAGGAACAACAGGAATGCCCAGTTCTTCACTCATTTTCTGGATGTCGATCGTGCCGCCGTTGTTACGCACCTCATCCATCATATTCAGTGCCAGCACCATGGGGATGCGCATTTCGATGAGCTGCAGCGTCAGATACAGATTTCGTTCAATATTGGTCGCATCGACGATATTGATGATACCGTCGGGTTTTTCATTCAAAATAAAGTCCCTTGTTACGATTTCTTCATTCGTGTAAGGGCGAATGGAATAAATACCGGGCAAGTCCACCACGGAGCAGTTCTTTTCCCCTCTGATCTCGCCGACCTTCTGGTCTACCGTTACACCGGGAAAGTTCCCCACGCGCTGGTTAGAGCCTGTCAGCTGATTGAACAGAGTGGTCTTGCCGCAGTTCTGATTGCCTGCCAGTGCAAAGATCATTCTGCCGCACCTTCTTTCACATCAATATTTTTCGCGTCATCGATACGAATGGTCAGAGTGTATCCTCTCAGACGCAATTCGATCGGATCGCCCATAGGGGCAACCTTCGTTACAGTCACTTTCGTTTTGGGGATGAGCCCCATATCCAGGAGACGGCAGCGCAGAGCCCCTTCGCCGCCTACTCTCGTAATAACAGCCTCTTTCCCGATGGGAAGCTGATTCAATGTCATGATAAATCCCTCTATTCTCAACAAATTCTGCCAAAATTTGATAAATTTTCTCAAAAAGTATACCATGACTAACTTCTGACTGTCAACGAAATCAGGTAATCTAAACTAACTTTTGTTAGCCTCTGCAAACAAAAAACGACTTCGGACGAAACTCGTCCAAAGCCGTTTTCCTCCTGATTCAGTTTATGCCAGAATGTCTGTAAAATTTCCTTCTTTATATCCCGTCACTTCCTTCATCAGCCCGCTCAGGCTTTTCCCCTGCTGTCTGAGATCATCCATCTGCACATCTGCTGCGATCTTGCAGTCTTTCAGGATGATGGCACGGTCGATAAAGTTTTCGATCTCGTCGATCTCATGGGTAGTAATGAAAATCGTTTCTTCTCCCGTCAGACTGCCTGCCAGAGCCTGCATGAAATCCTGTCTGGTAAACATATCTTTACCGATAAAGGGTTCATCCATGATGAGGATATTCGTTTTCTTCGCCATGCCTGCCGCCACTTCCGCCTTTGCTTTCTGCCCCTTGGACATTTTTTTAATGGGCTTATCCTCCAGCTGGAAAAA
>JAFRZQ010000138.1 GCA_017442465.1 Anaerotignum sp.
CTGTTCTGTTTCTGCTTCTTCGATCTTCTTCCTATCTGCCGCCAGTTCAGGTACTTTCAAAACAAAAGCCTTCCCCATAGTGATGCCCTTGGATGCCCGCTGCTCCGCCCGAATTTCCTGCATGCTCATCCCTCCAGAATCTGCAGAAAGGAATCCAGTTTTTCCACAGAATGTTTATCCCCCGGCCCATCAGCAGAAAGCATCAGCACACTGCCTTCCTTTGCCCCCAGAGCCAACAGCTGCAAAATGCTGTCTGCTGCTGCCTTTTTGCCGTCATGTTCAATATATACCTTACAGGGCAGTTCCTTGGCAAAAGCTACCAGTTCAGATGCAGGGCGAGCATGCAGCCCCGTTTTATTTTTCAGAATAACCTGTCTTTCGATCATGTCAACTACCTCCAAATTTCTGATTTCCCTTAGTCTTTCCTGCTTTTGTGAATTTATGAATCCCTCCTTTTTCATTTTTTCATACTATTTTTATAGGAAACTGTTGACATCCTCTTTTTTTCGTGATATGATTGTCCCACAAGTTAGTTGAAACTAACTCTAAGAGAATATTTCTCATAACTCCTCTATAATTTATCCCTCAAAAAACTCTCTTAAAATGATGAAAGCGAACCCTTCTTAAAAGGTTCGCTTTTTTCATTCTTATTGTTCCTTACCATTCCAATGTATCTGGATTTCTCAGTCTCTGGTGCTTATAAATAGGCACGTTATATTTTGCTCCCAGTGCGCGCACCAGATCCTTATAGCAGGCTTTCATCTTATCATGGAAGAAGATGGCGTCAATGCCCCCTTCAATGGCATCAATACACTGAGATGCCCTTTCCACGCCGGTCTCATTTTCATACTCCCCTGCCACCAGCCACTGATTCGCCAGAATATGGGTCACGCCAAAGGCCTCATTATCGCCCCACTGGGTGAATACAGCTTCGGCGAAATTAGGCTCAAAATGGACACCGCCTACACAGAGTAGATTATGTACTTTTCTGCCATCATCCTTAAAAATGCTAGTCAGGGAACGGGCCAGCGCACGGCACGCCTCTTTATTTTCCCAGCTTTCCGGTTCGCTGCCCACTTCGATATCCATCATGGGAACAGGATATTTGTTCAGCAATGTGGGATCGCCCACATCATTATGGACACCAGACCAGTGGGTCGCTTCCGTTACCACCTTAAAATCATCCAGTCCCAATGCTTTTCTGTTTGCGTCGATAGCCAGCATCAGGTTTCTCATATATCTGGGCTTCGCACCACCATAATTGCCGCTGTTCACATCCCCCAGGGAATGCACAGTCAACACCTTTTCCAATGCATGGGCACCTTCGTGCCAGGTCACCATGCCGGAAATATCTGCGTCGGCAAAGTGTTTATTCATTTCATCCAGTCTCTCTTTATACTGCAGGCAGATCGCCTTATGCGTAGGAACAAAATAAAATTCATCCCCTGCTTCGTCCACATGCTTCATGACCTCCTGCCCGTCAAACAGGATACCTGCCTTTTCTGTAAAATAGCCTTCCTCCTGCAGGATATCCCACACATGGAACGCTACATAACCGAAGTCTTTATCATTGTTGATGTAATAAACCGCTTTCTTTCCCATAGGGAACACCTCATCTTTCGTTCGAAATATTTGCTAAACAGTATAACATTGTACAAAAATAAATACAAGCATAAAAACAACCCCTTGCAACATCATTACAAGGGGTGAATACGCATCCAAATTATTGTTCTGTATGGCAGTCGCATTTGCTTTTCCCGCAGGTACCCGCATGAGGGCATCCGATGCAGACTGCGCCTTTTTTCTTTTCATTTCTGATGTAGAGCAAAGCCACTCCGACCATGACCACAACGATCAGACCTACGATCAAATCTGTCATACCAAAACTCCTTTCTTATGCTTTCGCTGCATTTTTCAGGGCATATTCCGCAGCGATGTTTTTGTTTGCTTTTCTGATAAGATAAGCGATGATTGCAACGATCACGATCACAGCGATCAGACCAGGAACAAAGCCTGTGCCTACGGTACCCAGAGTAACCAGAGTACCGATCTGGTATACCAGGAACGCTAC
>JAFRZQ010000003.1 GCA_017442465.1 Anaerotignum sp.
CACACAATCCTCCATAGCCATATCAAAGTTCTCATATTTTCCAGTCATCATGCTCGCCACCAGAAGTGCCGCACGGGATGCATTGAACACCATATCACCTCGGGTGTAATTATCGGGCAATACCCTTCTGGAATCATGGGTAGAAACTGGAAAATCAGGAACCATTGTAGCAAAAATCAAATCATCTGGCAACTCCATACGCACATGATTCATTTTATTTTTATCCTGGGCACCTACCACCATACTGCCAAAGATGGCGGGATTGGAATTATCCGGATGTCCTTCCAGCTGGGCTGCCATCTGGGCCAGTTCATCCTTATCGCAGATATTTCCTGCCAGGGCATTGGCCGCAAACAGGCCGCCTACGATGCAGGCTGCAGAACTGCCTAAGCCCCTGACCATGGGGATATAGTCTTCCTGCACGATTTTCAGACCAGGCATAGGAAGGCCCTTCTGGTCATAGAAATATTTCATTGTCTGATAAATCAGGTTCGTTTCATCAAGAGGAACAGGGATCGCCTGTTTACGCTTCACTTCGATGGAAAGGCCGGTAGTCTGTTCTTCTACCCATATGTGGTTATAAAGTTCTACTGCAACGCCGATACTGTCAAAGCCGGGACCCATATTTGCGGATGTCGCCGGTATACGAATGTGAATCATACTATTTCCTCCTCCAAAATATGTTTAAGCGGCTGCAAAGCAGCCGCCTGCATTTCTTTCTGAATAATCATTCCCTCGCAATGATCCGCAGAGACTGTACTCCCTGCAGACCTTCGATCTTATTGATCAGTCTGCTGAACTCACCCTGCATTTCGTTGGTTTCGATACACAGTGTCACGTTGGCGATACCGTTGATGGGGATAGTCTGGTTGATGGTCAGGATATTTGCCCCTTCCCCTGCCACACTGTTCAGCACAGAGGACAGAAGCCCGGGTGTGTGGTCCAGGTTCATAGATACCGTTACAGTTTTACCTCTTGAGTTTTCATACAGAGGATGAACTGCATCACGATATTTGTAAAACGCACTGCGGCTGATGCCAACTTTATTCACGGCATCCTGCACGGTTTTTTCTTTCTTGCTTTCCAGCAGATTTTTTACTTCCATTACCTTCAGAAAGATTTCGGGAAGTACAGTTTTATCTACGATATAATAATTTTTATCCTCTCTCATGGGGCAGTCCTCCTGTTTTTCTTATAAAAACATTTGTTTTCGACACAAGGAATATATCATAAAATCTGACGCAATGCAAGTACAAAAACGAAAAAATGTCCACCGGAGATGAATTTTTGTCATTCTTCCGAAGAATCTACCGGTTTCCTTCCGATTTTCCTGCTATTTTTGGCAGAAATCCCCCTTTTTTTCGCTTTTTGGTTTGCATAGAAGCGGTTTTCTGCTAAAATAGAAAAGATGTTTTGCAGCCCAAAGGACTGTAGAAAAGGAGAATCCCTATGAAAACGGAAAGACCCGTAAAACCGAAACACGCCCCCCTGCTGGGACTGTTTCTGAACGGATATGAACATATGCGTCAGAAAATGGATGAGCCCTGCCGCCGCCCTTTGCTGGATATTGCCCCGCTGGCCTTCGGCAAATGGTACTATACGGCACTGGCGAATGAGACCATTCTCTCCCCCGCCAATATCCTTGACCTGGACTTTCAGGCTGACGCTGATGATAAAACTGAATATGCCTATGTGATGCGGACAAAACCCGCAGAAGAACAGACAGACGAGGAATTTATCTCTGAATATAGTTTCACTCTGCTGGGCTATTCCACGGAGGCACACCCTATTGTGGAAGACCTGCAGACCCTCATCGATTTCTGCACACCGGACAGAGCCACCGATGAACATGGCCTGCTTCTGAAGGAAGATGCCGCTGAAGTCATGGAAAAACTCAGTATGAATTCTGCGTTCTATCTGGAATATCTGACCCGACTGGCGTGGCTTCATGGTCTCCTGGTACCCATGCCCTCCATCCACACGCAGAGGGTACGCCCTGCGGCAGAATGTGAAAGTTTCTTTAAGCAGAATACAGAAGATATCCTCTTCCAGCTGGCGGAAACAGCATGTATGCTCACAGCAGAACGCTTTTCCTATACTATGGAACTGGAAGAAGGCATCGCCACAGCGGATTTCTTCTATCTGCTCCTGCGCGGCCATCAGGAAGTGGATCAGATCTTTATCGATTTCTATAAGCGTGTAGATGTAGATATCGAAAAAATCTGGCAGACAGCACCGGATCAGCTGACGGCAGAAGAACATGCCATCGTTTCTTCCTTCCTCTTTACCGGTATTATGCTGGACAAGTGGTTCCTGACACCCATGAGCGTCTTTTTCCGCTTCATCCGTCCCATCGCCTTTACGCCTATGCGTTTTTACAATCTGGTGAATAATCTGGCCGCACTGGTGCTGATGAAACATAATTTGGGTGCAGAACTGTTCACACCGCCCACCTATTTCAGCCTGACAAAAATCGGCAAAACCCTGTTTGCCGCCTCTGAAAAAGAAGGCATCGACAGACAGAAAATGCCCACCACTCTGCCTTATGAGCAGCTGGTAGCAGCCGTGCAGCAGGAAAATGAATTTCGTATACAGGAAAGAATGTTCCTGATGGAGATCATTCCCGACGTTCTTTCCATCAAAGTCACACAGATGAAGGACGAAGAACTGTGGAAAATCCTCGAAGTTGGGCAGGATATGGATGTAAATGTCCTTTGCAAAGACCTCTGTGCTGCATTCTGCATGGAGGAACAGGCCGATTATCTGCTTTCTGTCCCTGACAAAAACGGCTTTCCCATGGAATTTTCTGCAAAAGGCTCCAAACGTTCCCTGAATAAGGCCAACGGCAAAGACCTGCAGGATCTGCCTCTGGAGATCGGCAGCATTTTGCAGCTGTTCCCTACCCACACCAAGGGAAACGGTCTGATTCTGGAAATCCTGGAAAAAGGCAAAGGGAATCCCTATATCATGTATCCCCGTGTCACAGACCAGAGCGAAAAAATCATCGAATTAGAAAAAACTGACGAAATGTTTTAAATAGAGGTACCAAAATGACTAAGAATCTGAACCATGCCCACGGCGGCGATCTGGATGCCATCCAGCGCACCTACGGCATCCCCAAAGAAGAGATCATCGACTTCAGCGGCAACATCAACCCTCTGGGCTTTCCCAAAGCTGCAGAAGAAGCCCTGAAGGAAAACCTGCATCTCATCTGCACATATCCCGACAAAAAATACAAAGACCTGAAAAAAGCCATCGGCGCATACACAGGTGCTGATGCATCCCATATCGTATGCGGCAACGGCTCCACAGAACTGATCGCCACATTCATCCAGACCATCAATGCGGAAAAATCCGTCATCATGGGCCCCGCTTATTCCGAATATGAAAGGGAAATCACACTGAACGGCGGCAAATTTGAATACTTCCCCCTGAGAGAGGAAGACAACTTCCGTCTGAATCTGCCTGCCCTGCTGGAAGCCCTGACACCGGACGTAGGTATGTTCATCGCCTGCAACCCCAACAACCCTACAGGCACAGCCATTCATGTGAACGAAATGCGTACCATTCTGGAACATTGCAAGAACATCGGCGCATCCGTCATGATTGACGAAACATACATCGAATTTTCCGATATTCTGGATGACATCTGCTCCATCCCTCTGGTCGCAGAATTCGATAACCTGTTCGTCATCCGTGGCACATCCAAATTCTTCGCCGCCCCCGGCATCCGTCTGGGCTATGGTATGTCCTCCAATCAGGCGTTCCTGGATCGCTTCAAAACAAATTCCGACCCCTGGAGCGTAAACTCTCTGGCAGACTTCATCGGTCAGCGTATTTTTACTGACTTCGAATTCCACAAAAAAACACAAAAACTGGTTTCCGAGGAAAGAAGAAAAGCCTTCGATGAGATCTCCACATGGAAAAACATCGTCGCATTCCCTTCCGAAGCAAACTTCATCCTGCTGAAACTGAAAACAGACAAGGTGACTGCCCACGATCTGTTTGAAAAATGCATCATGAAAAAAATGCTCATCCGTGATGCATCTTCCTTTACCTTCCTGGATGAAACCTTCCTGCGTTTCTGCATCCTTTCTCCCGAAAACAATGCAGCCCTGCTGAAAGAACTGAAATCCATCGTAGAGGAATAAACTGCTATCGTAAGGAATGGGAAACTGCACATATTATCTCAGAACGACTCTCATTCTGAGGTGAGCTTATGAATCAGACTATCAGCCGCAAAGACCTTTGCGGCTATTTATCTCTTTTACGAAAAGAAATGCAGGAACGGGAACTGTTTCCCGCCCCCAATGTCATTTTCCTGAACAGCCGTGCATTATATCACCATCTGGCAAAGCAGCCCTGTGCCGGTGATACCATCGGCGGTATATTGAAAAAGATAGAAACCTGCATCCCACTGGCTGTGACAGAAGAAAGTTTTTCCCTTTTTCTTTCCGCCTGTCGGGAGCCAAAAACCGAACGCACACGAAATTTTCTGGAAAGCAGCAAGGCGGATTTCCTCCTGATGATACACCAGACAGCAAGGGATGAACGCGAGTGGCAGGCACTGGCTGCCCTCTGCGAAAAACTAAGGCAACGAAATATAAAATAAACAGAGGGGATTTTCTATGGACAATAAACCCTACAGAAGCTTAAATGAATATTACCGCGAAATTTTCGGCAGAAAAACGGCGAAAATCTCTCTGGACGGCGGCTTCACCTGCCCCAATCGCGACGGCACCTGCGGCACAAGGGGCTGCCTCTTCTGCAGTGCCGGCGGCAGCGGTGACTTTGCGGAAAACGCTGCCCTTTCCATCACAGAACAGATCGAAAACGGCAAAAAGCAAACCGCCGACAAATGGAAAGACCCTGCCTATATCGCCTATTTCCAGGCCTTTACAAACACCTATGCCCCTGTGGAAGACCTGCGCAGGAAATACGAAGAAGCCCTTTCCTGCGAAGGTGTAGAGGGCATCTCCATCGCCACCAGAGCCGACTGCCTGCCCGATGACGTGCTGGATTTGCTTTCGGAACTGAACCAGAAAACGAAACTCTGGGTGGAACTGGGGCTGCAGACCGCTGATGAGGATTCCGCAAAGTTCATCCGCCGCGGTTATTCCCTCCGCGTATTTGAGAAGGCAGTCCACGATCTGGCAGAACGGGATATCCCTGTCATCGTTCATGTGATCCTTGGTCTGCCCGGCGAAAGCAGAGAAACCATCCTGAAAACCATCGACTGCATAAACCATCTGCCCGTGCAGGGCATCAAACTGCAGCTGCTGCATGTTCTTTCCGACAGCGACCTTTCAGATATCTATGAAGCAGGCAATTACACACCCCTGACAAAAGAAGAATACATATCCCTTACAGGGGACTGCATCGCCCATCTGAGAGAGGATATCGTCATCCACCGACTGACAGGTGACGGTGACAAAAACACCCTGCTGGCGCCTCTGTGGAGCCTGAGAAAGCGGGATGTCCTCAACTCTCTGCATAAATACCTGAAAGAAAACAATATCCGACAGGGGATGTCTGTGAAAAATTGATAATGTCAATCCCGAAAAAATATGATATGATGAATTGTGCAGAATAGTTTTGAAAGGAGGCCATGTCCATGCAGTATTCCACAAAAAAACTGGCGGAAAACAAGCTCATCATCCTGCATCTTCTGCAGAAAATGGGGATTTCCCTTTCCAACAGCGAAATCTGTCAGTTTCTGCTGGAAAAAAATTATATGGATTATTTTTCCGTACAGCAGTATCTTTCTGAACTGGAAACTGCCGGCTGGCTGGAAAAGACCCGGGAACAGAACAACACCCGCTATACCCTGACGGACGATGGTGAAGAAGTCATGAACTACTTCATCAGCCGCATCTCCGATGATGTGAAAAATGAGATCAATACCTATGTAAGGGAAAACAGCAAGCGTATCCGTGCAGAATATGCGGTCACTGCCAATTATTTCCCCGAAATGAACGGTGATTTTCTGGTAAAATGCGGCCTTTGTGACGATACAGGCGCGACCCTGATGGAGATCAGCGTTTCCGTAGTAACCAAAAATCAGGCACAGAATATCTGCCGCAACTGGAAGAAAAATGTAAACCAGTACTATCGGGAATTTCTTTCCTCTCTGGCTATGGAGGAGAAAGATTTTCCTGAAGAATAAAAAAATACATACTGACAGAAAAAACGACAACGGAGAAATTCTCTGTTGTCGTTTTTTGTCAGGGAGGGATATATGTCTATAACATAAATAAAGAGGGATATATATGTCTACAACACGATTTAGAAATTTTCTTATTTTGCCTTCAGTTTACAGATCCCCTGGGTCATACAGCCCATAGGGCAGAAAGTGCACCATGTGCGGGGTTTATACAGTGCCATCACAATGAGACCAATGAGGGTAGAGGTCAGCATCATGCTGTATAACCCGAAACTGAACTGCGCAACCCATGGGATGGTGGTTCCTGCTGTATAAGCCCAATCCCAGGGAAGACGGAAGGTCCAGAACAATGTGATAACTTCCTTCAGGCTGTTCGCCCCCGCTGCCACCAGATAGGTCTGGTAAAGCATGTTACCAAACATTGTCATAAAGAATGCAAGGAATCCATAACGGAAACCTTTGGAATACATGAATTTCGGAGTTGGCTTATTTCTTGATACTTTCGTGCCCAGTTTCTGAAACAGCTGTCCCCTGCCGCAGAAATTGTTGCAAAACGCCTTGTTGCCGCCAAAAATCGCCAACATCAGAGGCAAAAGGAATTCGATCATACCCAGCCATGCAAAAAGGATATTGAAAAAGCCCAGACTGAAATAAATGATTTCCCAGATCCAAAGATTGTCGTACCAATGTTTTTTCTTCATTCAGCCTCCGCCTCCTTCAGTGCAATGCAGCCTGCCGGGCAGGTTCTTGTGCATATACCGCAGCCGATGCATTTTTCTGCATCCACTACTGCGTAACAGCCTTTCCAGATGGTAATGGCTTCCTTTGGGCACGCCTTACGGCAGGCACCGCAGGAAACACAGATGTTTTTATCGGGCTCCGCCCATCTTTTCTTTCTCATCTTTCTTCACCGCTTTCCGAAACTAAAAATGCTCTTTCTGGTATCATCCTATCAGAAAGAGCATTTTATTTCTGTAATTCACTTACATTACAGATATGTACGCAGTTTTGCTTTATCAATGATCTCAATTTTACCGCGGGAAAGGGCTACGACCCCTTCCTCTACGAAGTACTTCAGTACCTTCGTCACCACTTCTCTGGCACTGCCGATAAAACGGGCCACCTCTTCATGGGTCAGGCGGATGGTCATCTCTCCGGTTTTCGCCATTTCATCCCAGAGGAAATAAGCAACCCTTCTGTCTGCCCCCATGAACAGGATCTGCTGCATGGTCCACATGACATCAGAGAAATTTTCGACCACCCTTTTATAAAGGGATAATTCTACCAGAGGGTTTGAATCCATGATCTCATGCAGGGCCGGAGAAGGCAGCACCACCAGTTCCGAATCCTGTACTGCTTCGATCAGCACATCAAAAACGATAGCATCCATCAGGCAGGAGGCGGAAAGTACACACAATTCCCCCTCATGCAGGCGATACAGCGTCACTTCTCTGCCTTCTTCAGAAACGATATACACACGCAGCTGACCTTTTCCCACATGGATGATGCCGCTGCATTCCCCATAGCCGCGGTGGAGGATATCTCCTTTTTTCATTTTCTGAGAAAGGGCACTGGCAGAAACGGTAGCCTGTTCTTTCTCGCTCAACTGTTCCCAAAAAGGAAAAATATTTTGAAAATCCATACTGATCCCTTACTTTCTGTTTCTTGCTTCCAGACGATAAATCGGTGCACCCTGTGCGGAGAATTTTTCTTCATATTCTGTCATAATATTGCCTTCATAATCGCTGTTGTGCAGATCCAGGCTGATATTGGACAGCATCCAGTCATCGGCACAGAATTCATTCAGAGAAAACTCAAACAATCCTCTGTTGTCTGTCTTGAAGAAAATTTCTGCATTTTCACCCATGATACGGCGGTATTCCTGCAGGAACCCACGGTATGTCAGGCGGCGTTTATAGGTACGTTTTTTCGGCCAGGGATCGCTGAAGTTCAGATACAGTCTCTGGAATTCACCCACTTCAAACAGATCGGACAGGTTGGATGCATTGTCCCATACAAAAGCAAGGTTAGGCAGTTCTTCATCGGCGCGTCTTGCCGCCATGGCAACGACTGTTTCCTGTCTTTCGATACCAATGAAATTCACATCGGGGTATGTTTCCGCATTCTTACGCAGAAAGCCGCCTTTTCCGCAGCCGATCTCCACATAGATGGGGTTATCGTTGCCAAAATATTCTCTCCATTTGCCCTTCTTTTCAGGGGCATCGTTGATCACAAGGCTGTTATCCTGCAGCACCTGCGCTGCCCAGGGTCTTTTTCTGACTCTCATATTTCAAATCTCCTTTAAGTTCAAAAATATCACTGAGAGTAGTTTACACGGAAACCCCCGATTTTTCAACTGTTCCGTTCCAAAAAAGTGATCCAGTAGCCCCAATCGCCCTCTGTGTTCCGAAATTCACGAAAACCAAAGGCATGGGCATCCGCTGCATCATCAGCACAGAACTGCCCCGGCACCCCCAGCCAGATGCCGTCTTCCTTTTCCTGCAGGATCAGGTGATGGTATTTCCGCCAGGGCAAAAGAAAGAAAAATTCTCTCTGCCACTTCAGAGGGATCTGAGAAAGCAGCGTCAGTTCTTCCAGCGAAAGTCGCTTCCACCCTTCTCCATCTCCAAAAGGAGACAGTTCTCCATTGGATGCAAAGACCCCCGCCTTTTCCACAGCCTCTTTTTCCTGCTGTTCCTCCGTCCTTTCCTGGGTTTCCATATCCTGTGTACCCATGTTTCGGATATGCTCCGTTTCCTCATGGGTCAGGATGCC
>JAFRZQ010000139.1 GCA_017442465.1 Anaerotignum sp.
CGCGGTGATGAAAACAGAACCAGAATGAATGTGATGAAAATGAAAGGCGGAGATTTCCGCGCAGCAGGTCTGACTGTTGCTTATGTTGTGGCAATCTTTGCACTGCGCTTTGCAGCAAAGGTGCTGCCGCTGATTTAAGAGGATAGAAAAGCTCCCATTTATGCGAATGGGGGCTTTTTTGGAGAAAATAGAGACATAGGGAGGAAAAACCTATGAAACGAATCTTACTGACAATTGCATATGATGGAACAAATTATTCCGGCTGGCAGAAACAGAAGAACCCAGAGGTCATTACGGTGGAGGGGGAACTGACGAAAGCCTTGCAGCAGTTATTTAAGGAGCCGGAACTGGAATGCATTGGTGCCAGCAGGACAGATGCCGGTGTTCATGCTCTGGGACAGAGAGCAATCATCGATGTGGATACGACCATTCCTGCTGAAAAAATTCCTCTGGCCATCC
This sequence comes from Anaerotignum sp., assembly GCA_017442465.1. Classification (GTDB taxonomy): domain Bacteria; phylum Bacillota; class Clostridia; order Lachnospirales; family Anaerotignaceae; genus Anaerotignum_A. The sequence continues at coordinate 460 of JAFRZQ010000139.1, forward strand.
GGTCCTTCCTGCCTGCGGACATTATCGTAACAAAGGCGGAGGAAGTGGACAGTGAATTCCATCCTCGCTTTGACTGCGTGAAAAAGACTTATGAATATCGTTTCTGGAATGCTCCGGTGAAGAATCCAAAGGAAAGGCTGTACTCCGCTTATGTGCAGAAACCACTGGATATCGATCGCATGAACGAAGGGGCAAAGGCCTTTATCGGTACCCATGATTTTGCGGCCTTCTGTGCCGCAGGAGCGCAGGTTTCCACCACGGTCAGAACGATCTTTGACTGCCATGTAGAACGCAGCGGAGAAAGCGTCAGGATGTATGTGACGGGGGATGGCTTCCTTTACAATATGGTGCGTATCATTGCCGGCACACTGATGGCGGTCGGCATGGGCAAACTGGAACCAGAGGAGGTGGCGGACATCATCGAAAGCAAAGACCGTTCCAAAGCCGGGCAGACAGCAGAGCCTCAGGGGCTGACATTGGTTGAAATATTTTACAATTAAGATGAAAAAATCCCTTGACACATTTTGTATACAAGATTATAATATAAGGGCTGTTGATATGAATTTAGAGCCGAAGTGGCTTTAAATATATGTTTCTCAAGGTGGGACCCAATAAGTTATGAGGACAGAAAGTCAGCATAATGGAGATCGACCGGGATCGTTCCTGCGGTTCAGGCGAAGTCAACGGGTCAAACAAAATATTATGACAGGAGGTAAAAACCATGAGAACTACTTACATCGCTAAAGAAGCGGACATCGTTAAAAAGTGGTACGTGATCGATGCTGAAGGCGTAACACTGGGCCGTCTGGCTTCCGAAGTTGCATCCATTCTGAGAGGTAAAAACAAACCTCAGTATGCACCTAACGTTGACATGGGTGACTATGTAATCATCGTTAATGCAGAAAAAGTTGCTGTTACAGGTAAAAAACTGGAACAGAAAATGTACCGTCATCACTCCGGTTGGGTTGGCGGCCTGAAAGAAACAAGACTGGACAAAATGCTGGCAACACACCCCGAAAGAGTTATCGAACATGCTGTAAAAGGTATGCTTCCTAAAAACGCTCTGGGCAGAAAGATGTTCGGCAAACTGCATGTATATGCTGGCGCAGAACACCCTCACGCAGCACAGAAACCCGAAACACTGGAATTCAAATTCTAATCGAAGGAGGAAAGCATAATGGCAGCAGCTAGATATTACGGCACAGGCAGAAGAAAATCTTCCGTAGCTAGAGTATACCTGGTACCCGGCAACGGTAAAATCACAATCAACAAAAGAGACATCGACGAATATTTCGGTCTGGAAACACTGAAACTGATCGTTCGTCAGCCTCTGGAACTGACAGAAACAGTAGCTAAATTCGACGTTCTGGTTAACGTACAGGGCGGTGGCTTCACAGGCCAGGCTGGCGCAATCAGACACGGTATCTCCAGAGCACTGCTTCAGGCAGACGCTGATTTCAGACCTTCTCTGAAAAAAGCAGGCTTCCTGACAAGAGACCCTCGTATGAAAGAAAGAAAGTAACCTGGTCTCAAAGCAGCAATACGTGCTCCTCAGTTCTCCAAGAGATAATCAGCTCGTTATTCAAATCCTCAAAATCCTCGGATTTTGGGGATTTTTTTAATTTTATATAAAAATTTTCAAGGGTGACGGCTTCAGGAGATTTTTGTATACTTGTAAAAAAAGAATAAAAGATGTTGAAATAGGAGGAAAACACGGGCATAATAAAAATAATGGAAAGATTTTTCTATGGGGCCGGAGTCAGAAAGGATCTGTGAAAAATGACATTATACGAAATATTTGGTTTGCTTGGCGGGGTAGGCTTGTTTCTCTACGGAATGAGCATCATGACAACCGGACTTCGAAATGCATGCGGTGAAAAACTGAAAACCATTCTGGAGTATTCCACGAAGAATAAATATGTATCTGTGCTGGTCGGGATCGCTGTTACGATGTTGATCCAGAGTTCCTCAGCCACGGATGTAATGGTGATCGGATTTGTTAATTCCGGCCTGATGAATCTGTCTCAGGCGATCGGTGTTATCATGGGGGCCAACATTGGTACAACGATCACGGCGCAGATCACAGCCTTTAATATCAGTGCGTATGCACCGCTGATCCTGTTTGTCGGTGCTATGCTCTATCTGTTCGTGGGTAAGACATTTATCAAGCATATCGGCTGTGTTATCATGGGGTTTGGGATGCTGTTTGAAGGGGTAGCCCTGATGAAATCGGCCATTGCGCCTCTGGCAACCACACCTGCTTTTATTGCGTTGATCTCCGGTCTGCAGAATCCTGTGATCACAGTGCTTTTTGGGGTGGCTTTTACAGCCCTCCTGCAGAGCTCTTCTTCTGCAACGGTTATTTTCCAGGCCTTTGCTATGGAAGGGATCATCAATTATCATACAGCTGTTTATCTGTGCATCGGTGCTGCAGTTGGGTCTGTTACCCCCAATATCCTGGCCAGCCTGACTGCCAATCGTAATGGTAAGAGAACGGCGTTGCTGAATCTGACATTTAATGTGATTCGTGCGGTATACTTAATGATCCTTCTGGCGATCTTCCCAGTTATTTTTGAATTGATCCAGGCCCTGTCTCCTGACAATATTGGGCGCCAGATCGCCAATACCCATACGATATTTGCCATTGTTGCAGTTGTTTCCATGCTGCCTCTGACAGATTTTATTGTGAAAATGACACAGCGGATCCTGCCTGTAAAACCTGAGGAAACAAGAGTGATTGAACAGCGTAAGTTGGTTTACATGAATGATCTGAGCGAAATGACTCCTTCTAAGGGTCTGAATCAGGCGCATAAAGAGATTTCCCGTATGGGTTCTATTGCTTTGGATAATCTGAGAACGGCGATCATGTCTTTCTTTGACCAATCCGGGGCACGAGACGACCTTGTGGAGGAAACGGAGGAAACTGTCAATTATCTGGAGCAGGCCATTTTGTCTAAGCTGGTTGAATTACATACACCGGATATGAGCCATGGAGATCTGCAGCGGGTGGCCCGTATGACGCAGACGGTTTCGGATATAGAGCGACTGTCTGACCATGCGGAGAATATTATCGAATATGCCGCACAGATCCGATGCGGAAAAGGATGTCTGTCGCTGCAGGCAACCAAAGAACTCCGTGCCATGTGTGAATTGACGCTGGAATCAGTGGAACTGTGCCTGAAAATATTTGAAACACAGGATTACACAAGACTTTCGGAAGCATTGGCGTTGGAGGAAAATGTGGATAAATGCAGAGATCAGCTGGTTCAGAATCATGTGGAACGATTCATGAACTCTTCCTGTGAAACCAGAGGTGGTGTTTTGTTCTGTGATATGGTAACGGATCTGGAACGCTGTTCAGACCATGC
>JAFRZQ010000140.1 GCA_017442465.1 Anaerotignum sp.
ACATTGGAAATTCCTGTGGGCGGCAAGGCGAAAGCCGGCGAAGTATTCTATTCCGGCGAAGTGATGCATGGACTGGGTGCCGGTGCCGTGTATGTGGAAATTGGTCAGGAATTTGTGGATGAAGACAGAGTGAAGGGTGCCAATACCAAGAGCACCATTTTCGGCAACAGCAACCTGTTCGTCCAGGGAGGCAGACAGATCCCCAGAACGGAGCAGGCGGTGAAGGTGCTGAATGATAAGGGCAGCTTCGTTGCAGCCATCAGCTTTGCGGAAGATACAGACTGTCTGATGCTTTCCTACCGCTGGGTGGCAGTGAAATTTGCAAATAACGATACACTGGATATGCATGAAGGTGTGGAAAAACAGTGGATCGAAGCAGAAACACCTACTGTGGTTCTGGGGACAAGAGAAGAATACTACTTCGGTGTCAGATTCCACGAAATGGATAAATGCAGCATTGGCTACGAAGTGACGGAAGAGGACGGCGGTCAGATTTCTGTTGACGGTGTTTATACAGCACCCAACAAAGAAGGGGTATATGAAATCAAGATCTATTGCATCGATAAACCCTTCATCTGTACTTATGCGTATGCCATCGTAAAGAAAAAATAAGTTTCCTTATGGAACTGAGGTGACAATATGGTTTACCAGGTTGGAAAAATGATACTGCAGGAAACGCAGGAGGTTTTTCGGGGAAAAGTGAATGATGTGATCATCTGTCAGGATATGGCAGTGGGCGAAAAGGTATATTACACTGTATTGGTGGTGCATGACCGTACGCTGGCGAAAAAACTGATGGATCTCTTCCATGGAAGAAGGGGACAGGTGAAAGACAGATTTGTGGCGGATTTTACATGGAAAGACACTTATCTGATGGTGTTTGATTATGTAAGAGAGCGCCCTTTGAAACAGTTTTTCGAATCGGAGATCGCAACCCTTGCGGAATGTGAACGGTTCTGCCTGAATCTGACGATGGAATGTCTGGCCTGCGGCGTGCCTTTTCCTATCCTGTATCTGCAGCTCTTGCAGGATCAGATACATATTTCCAAGGATAAAAACGCATATCTGGGATACTGCATCGATCTGGAACCCTTTTCAGAGGATATGACAGAAAGAGACTGTGCGACATTATGCGCGCAGAAGATATTCCCCCTGCTGGGTCAGATCAGCATGGGGAAAAAAGGAAGAGTCAGCAAGGCGACCAGCTATAAACTGCTGGAAAACAGATCATGGAAGAGCGGATATCATCGTTTTACAGACCTGTATAAAGATCTGAAAATGGCGGCGGTACCCTTAAAGAAAGACGGCATCATCACACGCATCAAGCGTTTCTTCCGTCATCATCAGGATACGATCTTCCGGCTGCTCCTGATTCTTTGTGTGGTGTTGGGGCTTCTGGCGCTGATCATGATCGTTTCTCAGCTGATTTTTGGGGATGTTCCTTTCCTGCGGTTGTTTGTAAATACCTTTAAGCAGATCGGGACAGAATCCTTGTTGCAGTAGAAAGCAGGGGGTAGGATAGACCATGAAGAAAATAATCGGTCTTTATATTGCGATCTTTTTAGTCGTGCTGGTAGCATTGAGCGGCGTAAGCGGCATGCAGACGATGAAACAGGCGGATGTTGGTCTGCTTCGTCAGGATGGCGGCTATGCTTCTCAGGTGATCCGCACTGCGGAACAGGAGTATGTGCTGTATCAGAACCCGGAACAGACAAAATTCCAGATCGCAGATACGGAAATAAAAGAACTGAATAGTGAAACAGTTGGAACAGTCCACCGAAATGGTGTATATCACCTGTTCCGGTATACAGAAAGCGGAAAACAGTTTATCGGCATCGAGCCTTTGGGTGCTGCAAAGACAGAACCGGCAAAGGGGGAGGAAGTTCCTCCTATCCCTGTGTTTGAGGCGGCTGGTGATTTCCTTGCAGCGGGTGCCAATGAAAAAGCGGTTTTCTGCAGTGTTCTTGGTGCGGATGGCAGAACCATTACGGAATATGCCCTTATGAACAGCACACAGGAATGGCTGGAAAGAGCAAGTTTCGCCATTCCCGAAGGTCATTTTGTGGTATGTGCAGCCTATGAAGGCGATACCCTCTGGCTGGCAAGGGAAGACGGCGGAATTTATAGCTGGAACATGGTGCTGAAGGAAATGGACGATGCCATCGAAAACACAGTTCTGGAAAACTGTCTGCAGCCAAACATTCCATCTGACGGAGAAAGTGCTCTGCGATTCAGCTGTATGAAGGAAGCGGCGGGCGAGATGATTTTCCCCGCGATTCTTGCGGCGGCGATCCTGACAGTGCTGATTTACGGTATCAGAAATAAAAACCATCTGATTTTTCAGGTGGTCTGCGGTGCAGAGATCGTTGCTCTGGCAGCGGTGCTGTATGCAGGATATTCCTTCACGAATAGAATGACACAGGAAGAAGTTCTGGAAACAGGAATTGAAGCCGGCCATGTTCTTGAAGAAATGAAAGGAAGTCAGAGGGCGGACGGTACGGTTGAACCGGGCATCTACTGGAATGCTATGAAAGAGAGAGAAGGTCTTCTGGAAGACCTGATCATTCTGGATGCGAAAACAGATGAAGTGTTGCTGGCAAAAACACTGCCTGCAGGGGAAGATGCGAAAAAATATTACAGTGCGGACATTACTGCGCTGACAGCACAGGTGCTGGAAGGCAGTGAAGCGGTGATGACTTCTCTGGAAAAAGGCGGTCATGACGTTTATGCAGTCGGTATGAAAGACCAGACAGAACTGAACCCCGATTCTCTGATGGTGGCGGTGCTTTCCGAAGAAGGCATTCAGAACAGTATGGCAGGAAATGTGGATACGCTGAAAAAAATGATCGGCGGGCTGCTGGCTCTGGTGACCCTTGGGAATGCGGCTCTGTTCCTGTTCTTCTCCAGCAGATGGCAGAAATTTATGGAAGGAATCACCTATGTGGCGAAAGAGAAGAAGGCATATCCCGATGTGCCTGTACTGCCTGATGGTATGCAGAGTGCATGGGCTTCTCTGGATGATATCGGCAATAGCCTCAGTAGATTGTATTACGAAAGAGATCTGCTTTACCGCAGTTATTATAAATTTGTACCCAAGGGTATGGATATATTACTGAAAAAACCTGTGCTGGCAGATATTGAAGTTGGCGACAGAACAAAGATCCGCGGCTGTATGGTAGAT
>JAFRZQ010000141.1 GCA_017442465.1 Anaerotignum sp.
GGGCAAAACAGTGACCATCACCGTGACACCCGATGAAGGCTATCAGCTGGATGAACTAGTTATTCTGGATAAAAATGGAAACGAAGTGGAATACAAAGATAATGGCGACGGCACATATTCCTTTGTGATGCCCCGCGGCGAGGTTGAAATCCGGGTTTCTTTTGCGGAAATGGAAAAAGAACAGCTGATGCTGATTTTCACCATCGATGAAAAGGAATATCAGAAAAATGATGTGGAACTGATGAATGATGTGGCTCCTGTTATTCAGTGTGACAGAGCGATGCTCCCCATCAGAGTAGTTGCAGAAAATCTGGGGGCAACCGTGACTTGGAACGAAGCCGATCAGTCCGTGACGATTACCATGGGCGATAAGGAAATCGTGATTTATATTGGTCAGAGTTTTGCGCTGGTAGACGGCTGTCCTGTAGAACTGGATTCTCCTGCATTTATTGCCAATGACAGAGCGTATCTGCCTATGCGATTTGTTGCAGAAAATCTGGGGGCGACTGTTACTTGGGATGGTGTGAACCAGACCGTGACGATCGTTGGCTAAATTTGCATAAAGCTAGATCATGCAGGGGGAACTCCTTTTCCGCCCCCGTCCGTGTTCCGTGCAGGCGACATTTGGAATACGGCATGATTTTCTGTAAATAAAAAGGGACATCTCGATTATTCGAGATGTCCTTTGCTTTTGAAATCTGCAAGGCTCTGTTCTTAGGTTACTGTACCAATGCTGTACCATTCTGATATAGAGCCACAGAAATTTATATGAAGAAACATAAAGGGCAAAAATCCGCAATCCCAGATTTTATCAGCATTTATGGGATTTTTATGGATTTTTGAGAAGATATGAAAAAGGGGCATCATCCGGTGATACCAAGTTTCATAATTTCTCAATCTCCTTTATATTATGCTTAGGGGGGTGGTTATTTACGATTTCTAATACACTATCCTTAAATATACCACATCAGCGGCGGTTTCTCAATAGTGAAACTGCCCGCAAAATATGATTTTGCAGACATTGTTGTCTGAGAAGAGCATATTGTCTATTGACTTGACAGGTCGAATTATGTTATCTTAAGTGTCAAAAAGTGGGGTGAGAAGATGAGACCATTTGACAAAAAACTGAATATTTTAGGGAGTGGTTTTGTTTTCTTCCTGCTGATGGCGTTTCTTCCCGTTTGCGTATTTGCGGCAGAAACTGTTCCCGGAGATGGGGCATGCGTGAATATGTCTATGATCTATGGGGTGATCGCAGGGATCTCACTGCTTCTTCTGATCGGCTATGCGGCATTGGTGAAGAAAAAGGAACTTTGGCTTCTGCTGCTGTTTGCTTCTGTTTTTCTGGTGAATGCAGGCTATTTTTCCCTGGCCATCTCCAGAACACTGGAGGAAGCCCTGCTGGCAAACCGTATTGCTTATCTCGGCTCGGTATTCCTGCCATTCTTTATGATGATGACGATCATCGGTGTTTGCCGCTATCCTTATAAAAAATGGATGGTGGCAGTACTGATCTGTATCAATATTGTAGTATTTCTGATCGCAGCCAGCCCCGGCTATACCTGCTGGTATTATAAAGAGGCAACGCTGGTCATTGTAAATGGTGCGGCAAAGCTGCAGAAGGTCTATGGCCCTCTGCATAAAATATATTTTGTGTACCTGTTTGCCTATCTGGCGATGATGATCGGTATCATTTTCCGCTCTGTGCGAAAGAAACTGGTGAATTCTCCGAAACAGGCGTTTCTGCTGCTGGTGGTCGTTCTCCTGAATATCATGTTCTGGCTGGTGGAGCAGCTGATACAGTGGGATTTTGAATTCCTTTCTGTATCCTATATCCTGAGCGAGCTGCTTCTTTTGGTGCTGTACAGCATGCTGCAGGACTTTGAGGAACTGCAGAAGCAGACGGCAGCACAGCTGGATGCTGCGGAAACAGAAGCAGCAGATGACCTGGAGCAGAAAGTGGTCTATTGGACAGAAACTGCCGGATTATCTCCCAGAGAAATGGATGTGTTCCGCGAACTGCTGACGGATAAGAAGCGTAAAGAGATCGCCGAGGCCCTTTGCATTTCTGAAAATACGGTCAAGACCCATACCTCCAATGTGTTTTCCAAGCTGGAAGTATCCACAAGAAACGAACTGATGGAAAAAGTATTAAAATAAATAAGGAAAGAACTGATCCATACGGATCGGTTCTTTTTTTGTGCGAAAAAGCCTGTGAAATCAGCAAAATCACCCCTTTCAGACGAATAATCACCCCTTTGGGGTGAGGACGAAAGCGGCTGTTTTTCCTATGCTTAAACTAAGAAAGTTTATATTTTGGGAAACCCGTCATATGACGAAAGGACAGGGGGGATCGGGATGGAAAAATACCGGATCATACTGGCAGAAGATCGAACGCTTTACAGATTATATTTTGAAAATATGTTTCGGAATTCCAGCCGATATACGCTGATCGGCACCGAAGACAATATGGAGGAAGCAGTAAAACGCTGTGCCCACACACCTGTGGATCTGATCCTTGCGGCAGCTGCGGATAAAAATGGCAGCACAAATTTTGCAGCAGCTGCAGCATGCAAAAGAGATTATTCCCATGTTCGCATTGTAATGATGACAGATACGCCGGAACATTCCTATCTGCAGAGAGCCGAAGCATGCGGTGCGGATGGCTTCTGGTATGCAGGGACAAAACAGTCCATCCTCTCTGTTCTGGACAGAACCATGGGGGGAGAAACGATTTTTCCTGCCCATCTGCCATCTGTGAAGGTGGGGCAGATGGAAAGCCGGGTATTGACGGAAAAGGAACTGCTGATCCTGCGGGAGGTTGCGAAGGGATGCTCCAATAAGGAGATCGCGGAGACCCTGCGGATGAGCTATTACACCGTGCGGGATTATGTGAAAGGAATGCTGGAAAAAACCGAACTGCCCAGCCGTACGGCGCTGGCGGTGGCGGCGGTCAGCAGCGGGCTGATCGTTCTGGAAAATCAGACGGAGGAACCCGTCAAATGACGCCTGTTTTTTGTACCTGAAAAGGTAGAATAGAAAGAGACGATCACGTCTGAAAAAGCATAAAAAATGTTTTAGGTATGTGAACCCTGGACAGAAGGCGATAGGATTCCTATTGCCTTTTTTATCATCAGAAAGGAGCATATATATGGGATTATTTGGGAAATTATTTGACAAAAAAGAATGCAGCATCTGCGGCGGCGAAATCGGCCTGTTAGGCAACAGAAAACTGGAAGACGGCAACCTCTGTAAGGAATGTGCAAAAAAACTGTCCCCCTGGTTCGATGACAGACGCCATTCCACCGTGGATCAGATCGCAGAACAGCTGGAATACCGCGAAGCGAACAA
>JAFRZQ010000142.1 GCA_017442465.1 Anaerotignum sp.
CCCAGATGGGAAAATACTTGGCTAGCTCCATGCTCACGCCCCCTCTTTGTCTTCAGTATAGCCCGCTTTTTCTCTCCCGTCAATCACCCGGACATTGGCAGTTTTTAATCATGCTCCTTCTTTTTTTCAGTTTGTAATGTACCCTGCAAAAAAGAATCCCTTTACCGGCCACCCCACGTGTTTTGTCCACGGATTTCTTCTTTGCAGAAGCCGTAAATAATTTCTCGCATTTCAGATGGCGTTTTCTCAGAAATCCGCTATAATAGAGATATCTATACAGAAAGAAGGAACTATCATGGCAGAAATTCTGGAAATCATTATGATCGTCAGTTTTGGCGCATCCTGGCCGCTGAATGTGATGAAATCCTATAAAGCAAGAACAACAAAAGGGAAAAGTCTTGGGTTTTTGTGCCTGATCTTTTTCGGGTATATCGCAGGCATCGCCTCAAAGTTTGTCAATGAATCCTATATGGCATCAATCAACGAAAAATGGTATGTACTGTTTTTTTATTTCCTAAACCTGTTCATGGTCGGACTAGATCTTATGCTTTATTTCAGAAACAGAAAGATAGATCTGGCAGAAAAAACAAATTAAACCGTGTTACGAAAAAAGAGGGTATCCCTCCGCTATGGTTCATCATAGCTTGGGGATACCCTTTTTATTTTACATTATCTGTCTTCGATGCTGGAAACATCGCCGTCTTTATCAAATGTCAGCAGTACGCCATAGCCAATGCCTCTGCCAAAGATCTGCAGGTCTTCCTGATCCCAGTTGTTTACATCGCATTTATCCAGTTTGTTGTTAGGAATAAAGGAGAATCTGTTTCCGCTGTCTGTCAGGATACGGACATTGCCATTATCCTTATATTCTGTCAGTTCACCTTCTGCTTCCTGAACATACGCACGGATCGTTTCTACTCTGCCCTTATCATCCAGTGTTGCTTCTACATAAACCTTTACATCAGGATCTTCGATCAGATCTTTCACAACATCCAGAGATGTCTGAGGACAGCTGTAGTTATGAACGCTGATATTTGCTGTTTTGCTCAGCCAAGGATATGTTTTGCCATCTACTTCCAGACCATCATATGCGCCTGTTGCAATACCTTTTACTTTTACAGTTACATTAGGTGCTTTATAACCATCTACGATTGTAAATGTATCCACAATACCACTGGAGTTGAAGCCCAGTTCGATGGTTTCACCGATATATCTGGAACCCTGAATATCTTCCAGTTCAAATTCGTTTTCCACTTCGTCTGTCAATTTGGGGCTCTTCTGTGTTTTCAGCTGGATTTTATTGCCGTCTTCTGTTTCGATTTCAATATATCTGCCTTTGTCGTTTTCCTGATCTCTATCCCAGAATACCAGCGCACCAACGGCTTTTGTAGGTCTCGCTTTGATTTCAATCGCTTCGTTATCACCGTTTGCCACGATTTCAGCGTACAGTTCAATGCTGCTGTCATTTGCTAGTCTTGTCAGCACTGTTTTTGTATTTGCCAAAGCACCGTTCACCAGCAGTTTGCCGGATTCATATTTGTTCAGCAGTTTATATTCAATAGAGGATGTCTTGAATTTCAGTACACCGTCTTCAATAGATGCTACTGTGCCTTTTCTGTCTGTCTGATGTTCTGCAGAATCTCTCCATGCTGTTTTTTCATTCGCAATGTAAACTTCACTCAGTTTATCCCCGCTGTTGAATGTGATCTTCGCATAGCAGTCTTTTTCTGCATTATCTACATCCACATATTTTACAACCTTTGCAATATCATCTTCTTCATCCCAGTCATCTTCCAAATCATCCCACAGATAGAATGTGATATTTGCCAGAGGGTTCTTTGTACCAAAATCGTATGTATATTTTTCACCGCTGTCTTTCAGGATGATTCTCTTATCAGAGATGCTGCTTACATCATAAGTGCGGCTTTCTGTTACTGCGTTTGTGTTTGCAAAAGTATCTTCGGACATGATGATCTTTGTTGCCTTATCATCATCATTTACAGTTACTTTTGCGTATGTTGTACCGTTCTGATACAGTGTTCTCAGTTCGGAATA
>JAFRZQ010000020.1 GCA_017442465.1 Anaerotignum sp.
GCCTGTCATGATATAACGATAAGCACGGACAAAAGAAATCACTGCTTCCTGCACCGTCATTTCCCTGAAAGGACCAAAGGTACCATTATCATAGCCACTGACGATCCCTACACCATACAATTGGTCAATGTAATCGTTGGAGGATGCATACAGTGTTTTTGTATCCGTAAAAGGATGCTTTTTCGCCCCTTCATTCAGGTCAAGACTGCATACCTTCAGCGTTCTGGCGATCATAATGGCCATCTGTTCTCTTGTCAGCGTGCGCTGAGGAGCAAATCTCCCCGGTTCTACCCCGCCGATGATCCCCGTTTCATAAGCCGCAATGACCATAGGGTCATCACAGTCAGAAAAAGGAGATGCCTGTGTGGCTTTTCTTTCGATCCCCGTTACTGCCTGCAGGAAATGCATGATCACGCTGCAGAATTCCTGTCTGCTCATGGGTGATGTGGCTTTTTGCAGTTCTTCTTCTGTGATCAGCCCATGTGCATAGGCATATTCCATAGAGGAAACTGCCCAAACATCCGCATTTGTTTCCACCGCGGCAAAAGCAGGAAAAGCTGCAGAAAGGCTGATGATCCCCGCAAGGAGGATTGCTGCCAACCGTCTCATAAAATCAAACCCTTTCGAAGTTTTGCAAAAAAATAAAAGGTATTTGCAAAATCTTTTCAGTTCTATTACAAAAATATGAACACACGTTTGTATTTTATTATAACATAAATTCCCAATTTGTCCACATTAAATGTACTTTTCTCTCCACTGCACACCACAAAATATACATTTTTTTGATACTTTTCACCACTTTTCCAGTGTTATGTCACCTTTTCCATAAGAAAAAGCCTGCACATCCATGCAGGCTTATGTTCTTCTTATTCCCCCAATACCAGCTGTCCAGGCAAGCTGTTTGCCGCCTTGTCCTTTTCCTGAATGAAATGGCCTGTACTGGGAATTTTTTTCGTTCTGTAATATTCAATATCTTCTGTCTGAAATTCTTCTGCAGTATATACCTGCGATACTGTGCTTCGCTTCTTCAGTGTAAATACCTGTACACCACCAGCATTCTTCGTTGCACTGGAAGGGATCAGTTCTGTATTGAGCAGCGTCGCCTTATCACTGTTTCGCATCAGGATAAAATCAGTTTCTTCATCGATCTTTGCCATACGCACCAGTTTTGCCTTAGAAGAATAAGCATTGATCAGTTTCTTTCGGTTCGTCTTTGTTTCGTAGGCATTCAGAGGCACCTTTGCCGCCTTGCCGTTTTCAAAGAAGAATACCATCTGACCGGCATAATCCGCCGTTGCGGTCATGTATACGATCTCTTCATCAGCTTCCATACTCAGGATATTGGGCAGATAATCGCCAAGCACACTGGCCTTCGTATCCGCCGCATCAGATGCCTTCAGTTTATACACATTCTGCTGATTGGAGAAGAACAAAAGATCCATACGGTTCATACCGTCCTGCTCCATCAGCATGGTATCTTCTTCTTTCAGTTTCTGTTCCCCGGCCATACGCAGGGAGGCCTGGGAGATTTTCTTGAAGTAGCCATGTTTTGTCAGGAAGAAACGGACAGCATAATCTTCAATAAAATCTTCCTTGGACAGGGTTGCCACATCATCCTCATGGATGATCTCTGTTTTTCTTTCCTTGCCGTATTTCTTCGCTACAGCACGCAGCTGCTTGCAGATGATGTTTTTGATCTTCGCATCGGATTTCAGCGTTTCATTCAGATTTTTGATATCTTCCTCAAGGATCTTCAGCTCTTCGATGCGTTTGATGATGTATTCCTTGTTGATATTGCGCAGTTTGATCTCCGCGATGTATTCCGCCTGCACTTCATCGATTTCAAAGCCTGTCATCAGGTTCGGAACAACCATTTTTTCCTCTTCCGTATTGCGGATAATAGCAATGGCTTTATCGATATCCGCCAGAATTTTCGCCAGCCCCTGCAGCAGGTGGAATTTTTCAGATTTCTTCTGAATATCGAAGGCGATCTGTCTGCGGATGGAATCCATACGGAAATCCGTCCAGTGCTTCAGGATATCTCCAACCCCCAACACCATGGGTCTGCCATGGATAAGGACATTGAAGTTACAGCTGAAATTATCCGCCAGTGGTGTCATGGCGTACAGCTTATGCATCAGCAGCTCCACATTCGTGCCGCGTTTCAGGTCGATAGCGATTTTCAGACCATTCAGGTCAGATTCGTCTCGCACATCGGTGATATCCTTGATTTTGCCGGCCTTTACCAGTGCAATGATTTTGTCTACGATCGCTTCGATATTAGTAGTATAAGGGATCTCTGTTACTTCGATACAGTTATCCTTTTTATCATACTGATATTTGGCACGGAGCTTTA
>JAFRZQ010000143.1 GCA_017442465.1 Anaerotignum sp.
AACAACATTCACAGCAAAGGTACTGGAATGCACAGAAGACAAAAAGAATTGGAAAGTGGTCCTGGACAGAACCCTGTTTTACCCTGAGGGCGGCGGCCAGCCTGCCGATATGGGCACACTGGGCGGTGTAAAGGTGTTGGATGTCCATGAAAAGGATGATATTGTTACACATACAACAGATAAGCCTCTGGAAGTGGGTGCAGAAGTGGAAGGTGAGATCGACTGGGAACGTCGTTTTGACCTGATGCAGAACCATTCCGGCGAACATATCCTCAGCGGCGTTATCTGTCAGAAATATGGCTGTGATAACGTAGGTTTTCATATGGGCAAGGAAATGATCACCATCGACCTGAATACAAAAATTCCCGAAGAAGACCTGCCCTGGCTGGAAGAAAAGGCAAACGAAGCCATCTGGAACAATGTTCCCGTTGGTATCAGATACCCTTCCAAAGAAGAACTGGATGCTTTGGATTACCGCAGCAAAAAAGAACTGGAAGGCCAGGTGCGTATCGTAAACGTGGGCGACTATGACTGCTGCGCCTGCTGTGGTACTCATGTAAAACTGGCTGGTGAGATCGGCCTCATTAAAATTATCAGCTCCCAGAATTACAAAGGCGGCACAAGACTGGAACTGCTTTCCGGCAAACGTGCTCTGCAGGACTATCGTAAGAAAAATGATGTCTCTGCTCAGGCAGGACAGCTGCTTTCCGTACCTGCGGAAAAAGTGGATGGTGCAGTGAAAAATGTACTGTCTGAAAGAGATGAGCTGATCCAGACATTGAATCAGCTGAAATGGAAATACTTCAATTTGAAGGCGGAACAGGTGGCAGAAGGCACAGAAAACATCCTGTTCTTTGGCGAAGGTCTGAACAGTAAGGATATGACACACTTTGCAGACCTGCTGCTGAAAAAAGGTGCAAAGAGAACAGCTGTGTTCTCTCCTTCCGGCGATGGCTTTGCCTTCGTTCTCTTGAGCACAGAAAAAGACGGCAGAGATTTTACAGATGCTATGAAAGAACCTTTTGCATGTAAAGGCGGTGGCAAGCCTGATGCGGTACAGGGCAGAGTGACTGGCGATAAAAAGGACATCAAGGCATTCTTTGAAGAAAAAGGCTTCTTAGTAGAAGAATAATCTTAGGAAACTTTTAAGAATTTATTTACAATTACGAAAAAAATCTATGATATTTTCATGTTGAAAGGCAGAGTTAAGATGAAAGAAGCATTTAAGAAAAACAGAGAAAAACTGCTGAACCGTATTGAGATGTTTTCTGTGGCGGTGATTTTTGCAGGAAAAGCACCCTATAAAAGAGGGGATGAACGATATCCCTTTTCTCCTGACCGCAATTTCTATTATCTGACGGGCATTGACAGGGAGGACTGCATCCTTTTTCTGGCGAAAACCAGAACCGGCGTGCAGGAAACTCTCTATATCCCCAGAGATAACGGCGAAATGGCAAAATGGGTGGGCGCAAACATGACTGCGGCGGAGGCAACGGAAATCAGCGGCATCGCAGATATTTCTGTTATCGATGCGTTTGAATCTGATTTTGCTTCCTACATGTTCAAAAATGGCATCAAAAAACTGTGGCTGGATCTGGAAAACAGAGAATGGAACGACGCAATGTCCCCTGCTCTGGAATTTGCCGAAAAGGCCCGCAGACAGATGCCCCATCTCATTATCGGCGACCTGTATCCTGATTTCAGCGAAATGCGTGTTATCAAGGAGGACTGGGAACTGGAACGGATGCGTAAGGCTATGGACATCACCCGTCTGGGTATTGAGGAAATGATGAAAGTTGCCAAACCCGGAGTGATGGAATACGAAGTGGAAGCGGCTTACGATTATGTTCTGAAAAAGAATGGTGTGAAGGACAGGGCTTTTGGCACCATCGCAGCCGGCGGTAAAAGAGGTACCATCCTGCATTATGATAAAAATGACCAGACGGTCAATGACGGAGAACTGATCCTGATCGATGCCGGCGCCCAGTGGGGCTGGTATGCAGGGGATATTTCCCGCACCTTCCCCGTTAGCGGCAAATTCACAGAAAGACAGAAACTGGTTTATAATATCGTTCTGGAAGGCCAGAGAAAAGTCATCGAAGCCATCAAGCCCGGTGTGCCCTTCAGCAGCCTGAATGAACTCCTGAAAGACTATTATTTCGATGCACTGAAAGAAATCGGTCTGGTGGAAACCAAGGAAGATGTGGCGAAATACTATTATCATGGGGTGAGCCACTATCTTGGTGCAGAAACCCATGATATCGGGAGATATATCGACCGTAATCTGCAGCCCGGCATGGTGCTGACGGTGGAACCGGGGCTTTATATCGAAGAATGGGAAATCGGCATCCGCATTGAGGATGATGTACTGGTAACGGAAGAAGGCAACGAAGTGATGACTGCTGCCATGATCAAAACAGTGGAAGAGATCGAAGCCTTCATGGAGAAATACAATGACTGATTTTAAGGAAACAGATTTATATGAGCCTATCCGTGCTTTTCTGGAAGAAGAAGGCTATCAGGTGCAGGCAGAAGTGAAGGACTGCGATATTGCGGCCGTAAAAGACGGCCAACTGGTCATCGTGGAACTGAAAAAAGCCTTTAACCTGAAACTGGTCTATCAGGGGCTGGAACGCCAAAGCCTGACGGAGCAGGTCTTTGTGGCCATTCCCCGCCCGAAAAAAGGTCAGCGGGAAAAAGCATGGAAGGATATGCTGAAATTATTGAAACGACTGGAACTGGGGCTTCTGACCGTTGCGCTGGACAGCCCTTTGCATACAGTAGATGTAGTGTTGGAGCCTTCTGACAGCATTGCGTGGAAAAACCGCAAGAAACGGGAAAAAGTGCAGGCGGAACTGGAACAGCGTCAGGTGGATGGAAATGTGGGCGGCATGACCCGCAGAAAGATCATGACGGCTTTCCGTGAGAAGAGTATCCGGCTGGCGTGTATGCTGGAACGGGAAGGGCAGATATCCACAGCATCTCTTCGGGAAAGAGGGCTGGAAGACTACATTGGTATTTTTGTTAAGAACTATGATAAATGGTTCAAACGAGTAGAGAAGGGCGTTTATGCCCTTTCGGAAAAAGGGCGGGAAGCCCTTGAAAACGAGGATTATGCAAAAGCAGTTGCATTTTACAGAAATGAAAATGTTTGATTGGAGGAATGAATATGTCCGTATTTCAGGTTTTGGGCAATGTGCTTTGGATCATCTTTGGCGGACTGTTTTCTGCCATTGGGTGGTTTCTGGCAGGTATCATTTGCTATATTTCCATCATTGGTATCCCTGTGGGCAGACAGTGCTTCAAATTTGCGAAAATGGTGCTATGCCCCTTTGGTAAGGTCATCGATTACGGCAGCATGGGCAGCGGTTCTGTGATTTTGAATGTGATCTGGGTGCTGCTTTGCGGTCTGGAACTGGCGCTGTCCTCTGTGGTGATGGGCATCACCTGCTGTCTGACAGTGGTGGGGATTCCCTTTGGTATCCAGCATTTCAAGTTTGCCATGCTGGCACTGACACCCTTCGGCGCAAAGATCCGCAATAAGGAAATGGTATGAGAACGAAATATAAATGGCTGAAACGGGGCATTCTTGCCCTGTTTTGCCTTGGGATAACAGGAACTGCTGTGGTTTTTGGCCTGAGCAGCTATATAAAAAAGGAAACGGCTGAGAAGATCATTACAGCGGAAGAGGCGACAGATGCAGATTGTATCCTGGTGCTGGGCTGCGGCGTGAGAGAAGATGGCTCGCCCAGTCTGATGCTGAGAGACAGGCTGGAAAAAGGGATCGAATTATACGAAGCAGAAACGGCGCCTAAACTGCTGATGAGCGGTGACCATGGCAGAAAGAATTATGATGAAGTGAACCTGATGAAGGGATATGCCATGGAAAAAGGCGTTCCTTCGGAGGATATTTTCATGGACCATGCAGGTTTTTCCACCTATGACAGCATGTATCGGGCCAGGGATATTTTTTGTGCAGAGAAGGTGATCGTCGTTTCGCAGGAATATCACCTTTACCGGGCTCTGTATCTGGCGGAAAAGCTGGGGCTGGAAGCCTATGGAGTGCCGGCACAGGATGTGAATTACCGCGGGCAGGCCTATCGGGAATTTCGCGAAATGCTGGCAAGAGCGAAGGATTTCTGTACAGCAGTGATCCAGCCTGAACCGAAATATCTGGGAGAGAAGATCCCTGTCAGTGGCAATGGTGATCTGACCAATGACAAATAAAAAACCTCAACTCTAGTGAGTTGAGGTTGCTTTTTTTGTTAAAGATAATCTCTGGGGTCCTGATGAACACCGTTCAGCATGATTTCATAATGCAGATGAATGCCGGTAGACCAGCCGGTATTGCCTGTTGTGGCAATGATATCGCCTTTTTTCACTGTGTCACCTGCGGATACCATCAGTTCGTTGCAGTGGGCATACAGTGTTGTATAGCCATTGCCATGGTCGATGATGACCTGATAGCCATACTGTCTGTGATAATTTGCAGTCACAACAGTGCCGGATGCAGAAGCGTAAATAGGAATGATCTGGCTTCTTGTGGAAATGTCCATACCTTCGTGTTTTCTGCCGTCGCCGATGGAACGATCGCCGGTAGGGTTGAACTCAGTGGAAACGATTCTGCTTTCCAGGGGCCAGCCGCTGGGGATGTGGTTTTTATCATCCTGTGCAACGGTTACCTTATGGTCGATCACGGCAAAGGAAATATCTGCAGGATCAACCAGAGCATTGATCGTGATCTGGTCTTCAGGCAGGAGCGCTTTTTCATCATAATAAGTAGAAACCGTATCTGTGAAAGTAGCTTCTACTGTTCTTCTCTGGTTTACGGGAGCTGTTGTTTCCACAGGGGCAGCATAGGCAACGCCGCCTGCCAGAACAGCTGCAGCACAAAGGGCTACAGTAAAACGCAGAGATTTTTTAGAAATATGAGAAGTCAGGATGTGTTTTTCCTGATTTGTATTCTGAATTTTATGCATAAGTGGGGTTCGCACCTTTCTTATTTTATATATCCAGTGTGTATTATAAACAGAAAATTCAAGTTTGTAAATAGAAATTTCAAATATTTTATAAATTTTGTAACAATTCGTTAATAATTAGCGGAGTAGACTTTATATAGTGGGTTGTGGTACAATATTAAAGTATGAAAATACGTAAGGAAGGGGGCTTTTTCATGGATCCGAAGGTGAAAACAGGTATCGGCGCAGCGCAAAAAGGGCTGAAAGTGGTCAAAGTGGGTAAAAAAGCGCTGAGCATGAAGAAAAAACTGCCCGGTGAAAAGAAAAAAGCAGCACAGAAGGCTGCAGAAAAAGTAGCGAAAAAAGCGGCAAAAATCGCCGTAAAAACAGAAAAGAAGCAATTTCGAAAAGAAAGAAACAAAAAAGCTGTAAAGAATGGCAAGGGCATTGGGCGTGTGGCTTTGGCAGTCTGGGACAGATTTTTTTAATTATTTAACAATTTGTAATCATTGGAGGAGGACGCCGAAATGGATGAACTGGAAATGAAAGAAGAATTGGAACAGGAAGCTGTTGCAGAGGAAATAGAAGAAACTGTGGAAGAAGAAATTTCTGAAACAGAGGAAATGGGGGAATTTGCGGAAGAAACTACTGTAAAACAGGAAAAAGGCAGCAGCAATATTCTTGGCATTATTGTAGGCTTGGTGCTGTTCGTCGCTTTTCTGGCAGTGGTGTGGATGAGCCCTGTGGGAAACAGCATGAAGGATACAGGCGTGCTGTATGCCAAGGATAATGATCTGTATTTCTATGATCTGAAAAATGAACCTTATCTGCTGCAGGAAGGCATTTCTGCCGGCGGCGGTTATCATTATTTCTATTCTGCGTGGGGGGCAGAAGTGACAAAATCCAGTGACTGGGTTTATTATACTGCGAATATCGATGCTACCGGTGCTGGGGACCTGTATCGCTCTGATGCGAAGGTTACAGGAAACGATGTGCATTTGATCGACAGCAATGTTTATGATTATCAGACCAGTGAGGATGGCAAGGTTGTCGCTTATCTGGCAATGAAAGAAGATTCTCTGGAACTGCGTTATTCTGAGGGTGGCGAAAATTGGGTCGCTGCAGAAGGAATGCACCTGGAGGATAACGGATACAGTCTGAGTGCTGACGGTAAATATCTGGTTTATAAGGATGCCTATGATATGCTGTGTGCGAAAACAATTGATAGTGATGAAACTGCAACAAAACTGACAGATGACTGTCCCCTGTATACGCTGGCGGAAGATACCCTGTACTTTGTTTCCAAAGTGGGCAGTATGTATAATATTTACAGCTATGATTTCAAAAACGAGCCAGTACTGGTGG
>JAFRZQ010000144.1 GCA_017442465.1 Anaerotignum sp.
AACATCCTCTCGTTCTACCAGCGCCGCCGTTGCAGAATGGCGCAGTTTATCGATCTCATCGTTGATAGAGGAATCTTTTTCGATATAGGTATCCGTACTGGGCACATAAGCTTCCGGCTGATAATAATCATAGTAGGACACAAAATATTCCACCGCATTATGGGGGAAAAATTCTTTCAATTCGTTATATAACTGAGCCGCCAGAGTCTTGTTGTGAGCAATGACCAGCGTCGGCTTCTGTATTTTCTCAATAATGTTCGCCATGGTAAAGGTCTTCCCTGAGCCCGTGACCCCCAGCAGAGTCTGGAATTTCTTCCCATCCATAAAACCCTGTGCCAGTTTTTCTACCGCTTCCGGCTGGTCACCGGTGGGCTGATAAGGGCTGACCACCTCAAATCTTGGCATATACTCACCTCCAAAAACAGAACTTTTGTTCCCCTTTTTTTGTTATTTTACCACAGGAAAATTCCTTTGTCAGTAATTATTTCACAAAATCCACAGTTTGTTTCTGGGAAAAGAAAAACCTTAATCCAAAAAAGGATTAAGGTTCAAATTCTTTGTTTACAACACCCTCGAGCATACCCCGTCTGTCATTCAGGGCGGTTCATATGCTCCAATGCGTTATTTGCTGCATTCTGTTCTGCTTCTTTTTTGCTTCTGCCGCTGCCTGTGCCCAGTACACGCCCATCGTGGGTCACCTCTGCCACAAATACTTTGTTATGGTCAGGGCCCTGTTCATCTACAATGGCATATTTCAGAGGAACCTTGCTGATCTTCTGGATCACTTCCTGCAGATGGGTCTTGCAGTCCAGGTTACGGAAGTTGCTCTTTGTATGATCGATCTGTTCTACCATGAAACCCATGATATACTTTGTCGCAGCCTCCATACCGCCATCGATACAAATGGCACCAATGATCGCCTCAAAGGCATCCGCCAGAATGGAATCTCTGTTTCTACCGCCGGTGCTTTCTTCACCCTTGCCAAGAAGCAGACAACGACCTACGCCCAGCTTTCTGGAAAGCTCCGCAAGGGAACCTTCGCATACCACTGCTGCGCGCAGCTTTGTCAGTTCGCCTTCAGGCATTTTGGGGAAATGGCGGTACATATATTCACTGACCACCATATCCAGCACAGCATCCCCCAAAAATTCCAGACGTTCATTGTTCTCATGCTTCCCTTTTTTGATCTCGTTGGCATAGGAACTATGTGTCAGTGCCAGAATCAGCAAGCTTTTATCCGAAAAACGATATTCTATTTTTCGTTCAAATTCTTCCAGATTCAGATGGTTCATAATTATTCTTCTTCCTTAGCAGCAACCAGTTCTTTGATATAATCCAGTACATCGCCAACCAGTTTGATGCTTTCTGCTCTATCGTTATCGAATTCGATTTCAAATTTTTCTTCCAGCGCCATGATGATCTGGAACAGTTCCAGAGAGTCTGCATTCAGATCAGCAAATGCTGTTTCTGCAGACAGATTAGATTCGGGTACACCCAGCTGTTCAGCGATTACGCTCAGTACTAAAGATTCATCCATGTTCATTACCTCCATACCTTTCATTTCAAAAAATAATGTCTTTTTTACTATATCCTATTTCCCCATTTTTGTCAGCAGATATTCTGGAAAATCCAGAAATTTTTTACAGATTTTTTATTACAATTTATCCTTGATTTTGCCAATGATATCAGCCTCTGTAAATACCACACACTGACGCACCGCATTCTTGATCGCCTTGGCATTGGAACTGCCGTGGGCCTTCACTACAAGGGATTTCAGACCAATGAAAGGTGCACCGCCGATCTCATCGGAGTCCATAAATTTCTTTACGTTTTTGAAGGGTTTTTTCAGGATAGCTGCCCCGATTTTATAGTGGCCCTTCATGATTTCGCCTTTGATGATATCAAACATCGTCTTTGCCAGACCTTCGCACAGTTTCAGAATGGTATTCCCTACAAAACCATCACAGACAATAACATCTGCTTCGCCATAGGGCACGTTTCTGGGCTCAATATTGCCTGTGAAGTTGATATTTTCCGCCTGTTCCAGCAGTTCGTAGGTTTCTTTTGTCAGGGCATTGCCTTTTTCTTTTTCTGCACCGATATTTACCAGAGCAACCTTAGGATTCTGGATACCGAAAACATTTTCTACATAAACAGAGCCCATTTTTGCAAACTGTTCCAGATATTTGGGCTTACAGTCTACGTTTGCACCGGAGTCGATCAGGAAAGAGAATCCTGTTTTTACGGGCAGGCATGTACCCAGTGCAGGACGTTCTACGCCTTCCAGTCTGCCTACGATAAACAGACCGCCTGTCAGAATAGCACCTGTGCTGCCGGCAGAAACAAAACCATCTGCTTCGCCAATTTTCACCAGATTCAGACCTACGACCAGAGAGGAATCTTTTTTACGACGAATCGCCATGGTAGGCACTTCATCTGTACCGATCACACTGGGAGCATGTACCACTTCGATACGTTCTGTATCATACTGATATTTCGCCAACTCTGCCTTTACCACATCTTCAGGACCTACCAGTTTGATGTCTACATTCAGTTCTTTTACTGCATCTACTGCACCTTTGACTGTTTCCACGGGAGCATAGTCACCGCCCATAGCATCAAGTGCTACAATGATTCTTTTATCCATATTTCTTCCACCTTTCTGTGGTTATTTTTTCAATGCTCTAACTTTAAGTATATCGAAAATATCATTAAAAAACAATGATATTTATGATACAAACTCTTCTAAAGTGTCACACTTTCTTTCTTCTGAAAAACTATAAAATACAGAATATTTCTGTACTTTATCCTTTTCCATACAACAACAAAGGGCGACCATAAGGTCGCCCGGAATCTCAAAGTCAGTAATTAGCCAACTTTAACGATTGTTTTTTTGTTGTAAGCACCGCAAGCTTTGCAAACCTGGTGA
>JAFRZQ010000145.1 GCA_017442465.1 Anaerotignum sp.
CAAACAGTATCGTGTCACACAGCACAGTGATACGGAACATCCCTTCACCAATGAATATTGGGATCAGTTCGAAAAAGGGGTCTATGTGGATATCGTCACCGGTGAGCCTCTTTTCTCTTCTTTGGATAAATATGAAAGCAGCTGCGGATGGCCTGCCTTCACACAACCCATCGAAGCCCCTACCATCATAGAGAAAATGGATTACAGCCACGGGATGCGTCGGATAGAAGTACGCAGCCGTGCAGGGGATTCTCATCTGGGCCATGTTTTCACCAACGACCCGGAGTCCCCCAATGGGGTACGCTACTGCATCAACAGTGCCTCTCTTCGCTTCATTCCTTATGAAGAAATGGAAGCAGAAGGCTATGGTTATCTTCTGGATCTGTTTGATGCCGAATAAACAGAAAACCGACATAAAAAAAGCCGACCTTTTGAACAAGGTTGGCTTTTATCATGCAATCAGATATACAAAATAGCCTGCGTAGCACGCCAGCATGATGATCCCATGCAGTCGGTTCAGCATCTTCCTGCGGAAGACGCACAGAAGCAGCAGAACCACAGCGCCAACAGCAACAGCACTATCCACCAGAAAAGCGGAACTATAAACCACTGGCGTAATAACCGCAGTCACGCCTACAACAAACATGATGTTGAACAAGTTGCTGCCAACGATATTACCCACAGCAATATCGGAGTTGCCCTTCATCGCTGCAGTCACGCTGGTCACCAGCTCCGGCAGGGATGTTCCCAGAGCTACGATGGTCAGCCCGATCAGACGCTCACTCATGCCAAAAATACGGGCAATGGCCGTTGCTGCATTGACCGCAATATCACTGCCCCATACGATGGCAACTACACCAACGATCACAAGGAAAATCAGCCTGCCCATGGAACTGTTTGCAGCCACTTCATCCAGCGTTTCGTCATAAGACGCACCTCGCTTCGCCAGACGCAGCAGATACATCAGATACACTACCATACACGCCAGAAGAATAACCCCTTCCAGCCTGCCAATGACATTGTTCAAAAGCCCCATAACAGCCATCAGCGCTGTCATAAAAATAACCATTGGAATTTCATAATGCACTGTCGTTTTCTGCACAGGTACCTTACAGATCACCGCTGTCAGCCCAAGGATCACCAACACATTCATGATATTGCTGCCTACAACATTCCCAATGGTGATTTCCGCACTGCCTTTCAATGCCGCAGAAATGCTGACTGCCGCCTCAGGTGCACTTGTCCCCATAGCAACAATAGTCAGACCAATGACGATCTGGGGAATACCAAATTTGTCGGCAATGCTTGCAGCCCCTTCCACAAACCAGTCTGCGCCTTTAACCAGCAGAACAAACCCGACAACCAATAATAAAATCTGTATCATCAAATCCATAACTATTCTCCAGTCTGTATCTTTCAAACATTACTATTTCATTTTAACTTTATAATTATACCTTCCCCACCCTGTGTTTTCAATACGGTATCCCGTTAAAAATCCATTTCATAAAACCGGATTCAGTGATACAATAGCCATAATAAAAGGAGGTCGATTTCATGAAAGAAGTATATGAATTCCTGAAAAAATGCAATACTTATTATCTGGCAACCGTAGAAGCAGACGGTCAGCCCAGGGTGCGTCCCTTCGGCACCATTAACCTGTTCGAGGATAAGCTTTATATCCAGACAGGAAAGGTAAAAGATGTTTCCAAACAGATCGCCGTAAACCCTAAAGTTGAAATCTGTGCTTTTGACGGCGAAAAATGGCTGCGCGTAGCCTGCACACTGGTGCGTGACGAAAGAATGGAAGCCAAAACACATATGCTGGACAACTATCCTCAGCTGAAAAAAATGTACGACCCCGCTGACGATAATACAGAAGTACTGTATATGAAGGATGCAACAGCAACCTTCTCCTCTTTCACAGAGGCCCCCAAAGTAATCAAATTCTGAACATAAAAAAGAGATGGTCTCACCATCTCTTTTTTATGTAGAATGTAGTGTATTTTGTTTTATCACCGATGGCTCTTCGGTTTTGTTAGCCCGTGCTAACTCTGTATCTATATAATATCATCCATACCATACTATGTCAATAGTATTTCTAAAAATATTTGAAATATTTTTCTCATTTAGAAAAAAATTGCTGCATAGAAAAAGCCACAGGTGTTTCCACCTGTGGCCATAAGGATCTTAAGTAGGCTGAAATTATTTCAGTGTTACTTTAGCGCCAACTTCTTCCAGTTTAGCTTTGATTGCTTCAGCGTCTTCTTTGGAAGCCTGTTCTTTCAGTACTTTGGGAGCGCCGTCTACAGCTTCTTTAGCTTCTTTCAGGCCCAGACCTGTTACTTCACGAACAACTTTGATAACTTTGATTTTTTCTGCGCCAACTTCTGTCAGTTCAACGTCGAATTCTGTTTTTTCTTCTTCAGCTGCTGCTGCGGGGCCAGCTACTACTGCTACGCCTGCTGCTGCGGATACGCCAAATTCTTCTTCTGCTGCTTTTACCAGATCATTCAGTTCCAGTACTGTCAGTTCTTTTACTGCTGCGATGATTTCTTCGATTGTCAGTTTTGCCATTGTAAAGCACCTCCGATAATATTTAGGTTTAATTTTCTCAATAATTTATTGGGTTCACCGCCCTATGCGGCGAGTTTTCTGCAGCTTATGCTGCAATTGGAATTATGCGTCTTTCTTCGCGATCTGATCGATAACACGAGCGAAAGAGGACATGGGGGATTTGAAGCTGCCCAGCAGTTTGGAGAGCAGAACTTCTCTGGAAGGGATGTCAGCGATCAGCTTCATACCAGCTGCATCGTATACAACGCCTTCAACTACACCTGCTTTGAATTCCAGTTCTTTTACGTTTTTAGCAACTTTGTTCAGCACTGCTGCACCTGCTGTTGCGTCTTCGTAAGAGAAAGCGAATGCGCTGGGGCCAGCCAGATACTGGTCCAGACCTTCGAACTGTGTACCCTGGATTGCGAAGTGTACCATTGTGTTTTTGTAAACTTTATAATCAACACCTGCTTCTCTGAGCTGTTTTCTCAGATCAGTGTCCTGTTCAACAGTCAAGCCTCTAGCGTCAACCATTACTACGGATGTTGCTCTTTCCAGCTTTTCTTTGATTTCGTTTACTACAACCTGTTTCTGTTCGATTTTTGCCATTGTTTCCTTACACCTCCTTAAAATCCTACTTTTTCAAAATGTCATTGAAAAAAGCCTCTTTGCACATAGACAAAGAGGCTCAAAAGCTCATCAGCAATTTCCCTCGGCAGGATTTACGCGGCGAACCGCTACCGGCTGTCTACGGCAATATATGATTTTTTCTATCAACTCGTATATTTTAACCGATAAACGAGCACCTGTCAAGGGTTTTCCGGAGATTATTCGGAAATTTTTGCAGGGTTTACTTTTACGCCAGGGCCCATTGTTGTTGTCAGTGTTACACTCTTCAGGTACTGACCTTTAGCTGCCTGGGGTTTTGCTTTTATAACTGCACTCATCAGAGTCTGGAAGTTTTCTGCCAGTTTTTCAGAACCGAAAGATACCTTGCCTACAGGCACATGAATGATGTTTGTTTTGTCCAGACGGTATTCGATTTTACCAGCTTTGATGTCGTTGATCGCTTTAGTAACGTCCATTGTTACTGTACCAGCTTTGGGGTTGGGCATCAGGCCTTTGGGACCCAGCACACGACCCAGTCTACCAACAACGCCCATCATATCGGGTGTTGCTACTGCAACGTCGAAACCGAACCAGTTTTCATTCTGGATCTTGGGAATCAGATCCTCTGCGCCTACGAAATCCGCACCAGCTGCCAGAGCTTCTTCAGCTTTAGCGCCTTTTGCGAATACCAGAACACGAACTGTTTTACCTGTACCGTGAGGAAGAACTACGGCACCACGAACCTGCTGATCGGCATGTCTGCCGTCAACGCCCAAACGAATATGCGCTTCTACTGTAGCGTCAAATTTTGTTGTAGATGTTTTCTGTACCAGATCGATTGCATCTGCTGTATCATACAGCACTGCTCTATCTACGAGTTTAGCTGCCTCGCTATATTTTTTACCTCTTTTCACTTTCGTGACCTCCTTATGTGGTAGTATCGGGAGAATTCCCTCCCACTTCTATACGCCAAAATTTATATCAGTTTCTTTTAATCAAATGGAAAATTTCGGCTTATTCTTCAACAACGATACCCATGCTTCTTGCTGTGCCGCAGATCATGCTATAAGCAGCTTCGATAGATGCTGCGTTCAGATCTTTCATTTTCAGTTCAGCGATTTCCATTACTTTTGCCTTAGGCACTCTTGCAACTTTTGTTTTGTTGGGTGTGCCGGAACCGGATTCGATACCAGCTGCCTTTTTCAGCAGAACTGCTGCGGGGGGTGTTTTAGTAATGAAGGAATAGCTTCTGTCCTGGTAAACTGTGATTACTACAGGGATGATCAGACCAGCCTGAGAAGCTGTTTTTTCGTTGAATTCTTTGCAGAAGCCCATGATGTTCACACCATGCTGACCCAGTGCGGGACCAACAGGAGGAGCGGGTGTTGCCTTCGCTGCGGGGATCTGTAATTTAATATAACCTGTTACTTTCTTTGCCATGATGGCACCTCCTATAAATGTGGTAATTAGCGGGGATTGTCCCTCCCACTCGGCAGGTCTTCCTGCCGTTTAACAAACAATTGACTTAATTTGAAAGCTTTTTATCAAAGCTTATCGATCTGAGCGAAATCAAGCTCTACCGGTGTCTCTCTGCCGAAGATGGAAAGACTTACGACCAGCGTCTTCTTATTGGTATTGATCTCTTTGATCTGACCAACAGATTCCGCAAAAGGACCTGTAGCAACGCGAACTGTATCGCCAACTTCTACATCCAGATTTTCCACTTCGCCGCCGATACCCATCGCACGCACTTCTGCGTCTGTCAGGGGCACGGGTTTGGAACCGGGACCAACGAAGCTTGTTACGCCTCTTGTGTTACGAACGACATACCATGTCTCGTCATTCATGATCATATTCAGCAGTACATAACCGGGGAAAACTTTGCGCTGCACTGTTTTCTTCTGGCCGTCCTTCATCTCAACAACGTCCTGCAGGGGAACGCTCACTTCAAAGATCTGATCCTGCATCCCTCTGTTTTCCACTGTTTTTTCGATGTTGGCTTTTACTTTGTTTTCATACCCGCTGTAGGTATGCACAACGTACCATCTTGCTTCAGCAGACACTTCTTTTGTTTCCTCAGCCTTGTTGATTTCTTCAGACATTTGAACCATCCTTTTTTCTAATTCGTATTAACTATTAACCTAACAGACCAATGATCGCGCTGTAGCCGGCATTGAATACCGTATCCATACAGAAGATAATAGCACCTACGATCAGGGATGTGACAATAACTGTTGCTGTTTTCTTTACAACTTCGGGGCGGGAAGGCCACACGATTTTTTTGAATTCTGCTTTGTAATCAGCAAAAGTATCTTTGTCATTGTCTTTTTTCTTTGCTGTTTTTGCCTGAGGAGCTGGCTTCGTTTGCTTTACTTCGTTCGTTTGGGTTGTGATGTTCTTTTCTTCCAATACGTTCACTCCTTAACTACGGAATGGCTCTCACAAAAAATTATTTTGTTTCTTTATGCATTGTGTGAGCTTTACAGAACTTACAATATTTTTTGATTTCCATTCTGTCAGGCATAACTTTTTTGTCCTTAGTTGTGCTGTAGTTTCTCTGTTTGCACTCTGTGCAAGCCAAGGTAATTCTTGTTCTCAAGATTTTCACCTCCGTCTCTGATGAATGTTGTTTGCTTAAATTTTCTGTCTACCGCTTCTTCCGCATCGGCACACAAAAAAAAGACCTGCGTCTTCCGATATAGAATATCACAAGGGGGGTCTCATTGTCAACAAAAATTCTGGGAAACCCCACAGTTTATGGGGTTTTCCCAGTTTTTTCTCTTTCACGCACCGTTTTTAGGCAATTTTTACTGTTTTGCCATATAATCTTCCAAAGCCAGTGCCAGCTGGTCGGGGCAGCTTGTGCTTCTTCTGCCGCAGGTGATGCCCTTCAGTTTTCTTGCCGCTTCTTCCGGGGTCATGCCTTCTGCCAGTGCTGCCAGGCCTTTATGGTTACCGTCGCAGCCGCCCAGGAAGCTGATATTTTTCACTACGCCGTCTTCTACGTCAAATTCCACACGAACTGCGCAGATGCCTTTTGTATCATATTTTACATGCATGCTATTTTCCTCCTGTTAAAATGACTATGCCAGATAGATTATCACATTTTCCGGCAAATCTCAACTTTATTTGCGACTTTTGCCAATAAAATAGGTAATGAAGAACAGTACCGCCGCCGTCAACACCATGGTCGCCCCGGCGGATGTGCCGAAGCTGTAGGAAATACCTAAACCTACAACAGAAGATACCAGACCGAATACGGTCGCTATCCAGTGATAGCTTCTTGCAGTTGTTGTGATATTTCTTGCCGCCGCTGCGGGCAGGATCAGCAGAGAGTTGATCATCAGGATACCTACCCATCTGATAGACACCATGACCGCCACCGCTACCATCATCACAAAAATATTTTCCACCAGCATGACCTTCACCCCACGGCTGGCCGCTAAGGAACGGTTCACGCTGAGCAGCAACAACTGATTATACAAAACCATCCACAGAACATAGGCAACTACAAGAACGATGGCAATGGTCACAAGGTCTTTCTGCCCTACCGTTAAAATGTCCCCTATTAAATAGGAAGAATATTTCGCAAAGCCGCCGCTGGCAGAAAGGATCACGATGCCCAGCGCCATAGCCGCAGAGGAAAAGACACTGATAACCGTATCAGAGGATACCATATTGGCGGATTTTACCTTTGTGATGACCAATCCAAGGAAAATACCAAAGGCCAGCATGGCCAGAAGAGGATCTTCCATCCCCAGCAGGACACCCAGGCCAATGCCTGTAAAGGCACTGTGCCCCAAGGCATCAGAGAAGAAAGCCATCTTGTTATTCACCGCCATAGTACCCAAAAGGGCAAACAAAGGAGCGATCAGGATCGCCGCCAGAAA
Source organism: Anaerotignum sp. (assembly GCA_017442465.1). Lineage (GTDB taxonomy): Bacteria > Bacillota > Clostridia > Lachnospirales > Anaerotignaceae > Anaerotignum_A. Next base: position 7,053 of record JAFRZQ010000145.1, read on the forward strand.
GGCATTCTTCATAAAATCATACTGAAACATGGAAACAGGCAGCAGCTCCATGAAATTATAAATCATTTCCATTCTGCCACCTCCTCATGGGAGAACCCAAAGGCTTCCTGAAAGGCTTTTGTTCTGAACACCTCATCGGCTTCACCTTCCGCCACAACTGTTTTATCCAGCAGAACCACCTTGTCTGCATATTTTCTGATCAACCCTAAATCATGGGAAACCAGAAGGACAGCCATGTGCTGTTTATCCCGCAGTTCCATGATACGTTTATAAAACAGGTCTAACCCTGCCACATCCACGCCGGAAACAGGTTCATCCAGAACCAGCAGGTCAGGCACAGGGTCTGTAGCCAGAGCCAGCAGAACTCTCTGCATTTCCCCGCCGGAAAGGGCCCCCAGTCTTCTGTCCGCCAGATAACCGCACTCCATATCATCCAGCATCTTCCGGATGCTTTCTTTCATTTTTTTGTTTTTGCCAAACCAGACCGCATTACCGCCCTTGGCTGCCGCGATAAAATCTGCCACGGATACGGGCATACTTTTATCAAAATCCAGATGCTGAGGCACATAGCCGATTTTGGGAACGGGCAATACTGTGCCATGGTGGTCTGTAAAGGAGATCTTTCCTTTATAATGACGTTCCCCCAGAAGGGTACGCAGAAGGGTAGTCTTACCTGCACCGTTTTTCCCGATCAGGGCCGTCAGTTCCCCACAGTGGAAGGTCAGATTGACATGATCCAGCAAGGTATCTTCGCCGCTGATGACGCTGATATCCTTCATCTCAATACTGCAAAGACCGCAGCTGTTATGGTTCATTCCGTTTCCTCCTTCCAGTGTTTTTCTACCGCTTCGATATTTTTCTCCATTCTTTCCAGATAGGAAAGGTTTTCTTCATCCGCCGTTGTCAAAGGGTCAAGAAGAATGATCGCTTCATCCACCTCTGCCGCAAGGGTTTCTGCATAAATTCTGCCGTTATCTGCTGCTGTCAGGAAGAAACGGATGCCGTGCCCTCTGGCTTCATCCACTGCTTCTGTCAGCTCCTTGGCAGAAGGCATCTGATATTCATCGGCAAAGATACCGAATACATTTTCCATATGGAACAGTTCCGCAAAGTAAGCAAAGCCTTCGTGGAACACCGCAGAACATTCCCCTTCGGGAATGCCGATATGATGGGCTTTTTCCTCAAGCGCATGGGCTGCTCTATGGAAAGCTTCCGCATTGGCCGCAAACAATTCTGCATCAGCCTTGTCCAGTTCTCCCAATGCCGCCGCCATGGCCTCTGCCTGATGGGCCGCCCTCTCGGGAGACAGCCAGATATGAGGATTCCCTTCATGGTCATGGTCATGTTCATGGGCATGAGCCACATGTTCTTCTTCCGTTTCACCCTCATGATGGTGATGATGTTCTTCCTCCTCCAGAAGTTCGATGTCATGGGAAGTATCCACAATGATCAGATCAGGATAACGCTCCATGGCCTGCTCCAGAAAACTTTCCATGCCGCCGCCGTTGATGATGAGGACATCCGCATTTTCCAGAAGTTTCATATCAGAGATGGTCAGTTCATAATCATGAAGACAGCCGGTCTGGGGCTGGGCCATGTTTCTCAGTTCCAGCTCCGTTGCTCCTTCCGTCACCGCCTGTGCCAGAAGATACATAGGATAAAAACTGGTGACCACCTGCAGTTTTTCGCTGTTTTCAGTTGTATTGATATTTCCGCCGCAGGCCGTCAGAAACAGAGACAGCATCAGCAAC
>JAFRZQ010000146.1 GCA_017442465.1 Anaerotignum sp.
GCTTCATCAGAACCGGATGCACGAGTATTTGTCAGCTGTTTTCTCTTACATACGTTGATATCCATATCGTCAGATCTGGAGTTTCTGCCGACAACCATACCTTCGTATACTTTTGTACCTGCGCCGATGAACAAATCGCCACGTTCCTGTGCATTGAACAAACCATAAGCTACTGCATCGCCGCTTTCGAAGGCTACCAGAGAGCCCTGAGAACGTGTTACGATATCGCCTTTATAGGGTTCATAGCCGTCAAACAGGGAGTTCAGGATGCCGTTGCCCTTTGTATCTGTCATAAATTCACTGCGGTAGCCGATGAGGCCTCTCGCTGGAATGGAGAATTCCAGTCTTGTGTAGCCGCCTTTTGCGGGATACATATTTGTCATTTCGCCTTTTCTGGAACCAAGTTTTTCAATAACGTTACCAACGAATTCTTCGGGAACATCAATGGTCACTGCTTCCATAGGTTCGCATTTCTTGCCTTCGATCTCTTTGTACAGAACTTCCGGCTTGGAAACCTGGAATTCATAACCCTCTCTTCTCAGGGTTTCGATCAGGATGGACAGGTGCAGTTCACCTCTGCCGGAAACCTTTACACTGTCCAGATTATCTGTATCTTCCACACGCAGGCTGACGTCTGTGTTCAGTTCCTTGAACAGTCTGTCTCTGATCTGTCTGGACGTAACATATTTGCCTTCCTGACCGGCAAAGGGACTGTCGTTTACGGAGAAGTTCATTGCCAGCGTAGGTTCGGAGATTTTTACAAAAGGCAGTGCTTCGGGTTTTTCAGGGGAGCAGATGGTATCGCCGATGGCAATATTTTCGATACCGCTCAAAGCAACGATATTACCTACGGATGCTTCCTTTACTTCCACTCTCTGCAGACCTTCGAACTGGTACAGTTTTGTGATACGAACCTTTTTCTGTGTTTCTGCATTATGCATATTCAGAACGACAACTTCATCATTTACTTTCAGTGTGCCGTTTTCGATCTTACCGATACCGATTCTGCCCAGATATTCGCTGTAGTCGATGGTGGAGATCAGGGCCTGTGCAGGAGCTTCGATGTCACCCTTGGGAGCGGGAATATGGTTGATGATTGCTTCGAACAGAGGTTTCATATCGCCTTCCCTTGCGGAGGAATCCTCGGAAGCATAGCCGCCTCTTGCGGAAGCGAATACGAAGGGAGAATCCAACTGGTCATCATTTGCATCCAGTTCCATGAACAGTTCCAGAACTTCGTCGATAACATCATCAGGTCTTGCTTCGGGTCTGTCGATCTTATTCACGCATACAACAACGGGATGGTTCAGTTCCAGTGCCTTACGCAGAACAAATTTTGTCTGGGGCATGGGGCCTTCGAAGGCATCTACCACCAGAACAACGCCGTCTACCATTTTCAGTACACGTTCTACTTCGCCATCAAAGTCCGCGTGACCAGGTGTATCAATGATATTGATCTTCATATCACCGTAGTTTACAGCTGTATTTTTGGAAAGAATGGTAATCCCTCTTTCCCTTTCAATATCGCCGCTGTCCATAACACGTTCCTGTACTGCCTGGTTGGAACGGAAAATACCGCTTTGTTTCAGGAGCTGATCGACCAGAGTTGTTTTACCATGGTCTACATGGGCAATGATGGCTACGTTTCTGATATTTTCAATGTTTTGTTTCATATAAAATGACTCCAATCATATTTGAATTTCTCTTACGTACAACAGTATATTATAGCACTGTATACCGTATCCATCAACAAAAAACGCCGTTATTTTCAAAAAAGAACAAAGAAAAGCTCTCCTTA
>JAFRZQ010000147.1 GCA_017442465.1 Anaerotignum sp.
CATAAACATCATCGCCCAGAGCTGTGATCAGCTTCACCGGTGCGCCCAGTCTGGACAGGTTATCAGAAACATTTCTGGTCACGCCGCCGGCAGATACATTCATTCGCCCGGGATTGGAGTCCCGCAGATTGATGGCATTTTTACTGTGACCGTGGATGTCCACATTGGCAGCACCAATGCCTACGACATAATCCTGCTCCTTCAGAAGATAGCCTTTCCCAAGGATATAGCCTTTTTTCTGCAGGTTGGAAATATGTACTGCAACGGAACTGCGGGCAATGTTCAGCATGGATGCAATCTGGCTTTGTTCGATCATGGGATTTGATTTGATAATATCAAAAATCTCCCGTTCTCTTTGTGTCAACCTCTCACCTTCTTTATATTTGCTTACTTGACTAAACTAATATTTATTATAATATGTTTCTGCACTTTGTCAATAGTCTATCCTAAAAAAACCTGTATTTTCTAAGAAAAAATCGCCAGACTGTATCAGAGGTGATGTTATGTTCAAAAGAAAAAATCATGAAACAGCAGCAGAAACAAAAAAAGAGCGGGAGCTGCTCCATGAAAACATCCGGTACAAAAAAAGAGGAAAGGACCTGCCGGACAATAATGTCTTTCAGAAAAACAGAAACAACCTTGAAAATACCAGAAGAAATTGAAATGCACCGAAACATGATTTCCGCCTTCCCTGCATATCCTACCTATGGGTGATGAAAAATGACATTGAAAAAATATAAACCATATCTGATCTCCATTGCTATTCCGCTGGCTGTGGGCGGCATCTCTGCCTTTTTTACCATGAAGGGCATGCCCTATTTTCAGATGCAAGAAAAACCATGGTTCCAGCCTCCGAATGCAGCCTTTCCCATCGTCTGGACGATCCTGTATTCCCTGATGGGCATCAGTGCCGCAAGGATCTGGCAGAGTAATGATCCGAAAAAAACACAGGCCCTGCGTACCTATGGACTGCAGCTTGCAGTGAACTTTTTATGGAGCGTGATTTTTTTCGGTCTTCATAATTATTTTCTGGGGTTTCTGTGGCTGCTGCTTCTGATCGGGCTGGTGGGAAAAATGATCCTGCAGTTTGCCCAGATCGATAAAAAGGCCGCAAAGCTACAGATTCCCTATCTCCTGTGGTGTTCTTTTGCTGCAATATTGAATTTCAGTATCTGGTGGTTGAACCGGTGAAAAAAGGAGAGTTTATTACTCTCCTTTTTTCATTCTGTTTTTCATTTTATCGAAATATACTGATACCAAAACCCTTGGAGGTCTTTCATGAAAATAATAAGAAATATACATATCCCTAAAAAGAAACTTTCTATCGGTCTGCTGGGGGTGACTATCCTTGTCGCTGCTCTGTGCCTGCCCCCTGCCGCCCAAAAGGTAGGCGCCTTTGCTGCCGCCAATCTGGAACGAAAACTGCCCATCTATTGTGTCCAGACAGAAGAACCCAAAGTCTCCGTCAGCTTCGATGCCGCATGGGGTGCCGACGATACCGACGAACTGCTTCGCATCCTTGCGGAAAACGATGTAAAAGCCACCTTTTTCTTATGCGGCTACTGGGTGGAAAAATATCCCGAAGAGGTGAAGAAGATTGCAGAAGCCGGTCAGGCCCCGGGGGACTTAAAATCCTCCGGGGCTTCGGTATGCCGTTTTACAGGGTGACCTCCAGGTCACAGTGTGACTTCCAGCTTTGCCGCGCGCCCGATGA
>JAFRZQ010000148.1 GCA_017442465.1 Anaerotignum sp.
CTGCAGCATGGCGAAGAAGATGGGTTTTATAATAAATACGGCTATTTTACAGAATTTAAGGATGAGGGCAGATTTGAAGTGATCCGCAATTTTGTGACTCCCGACTGGGCCAAGGGAGCGGTCATGTATCAGATCTATCCGGATCGTTTCTGCAACGGGGATCCATCCAATGATGTGAAAACCAATGAATATGTTTATCTGAAGCAGTTGGTGGAGCATGTGGAGGACTGGGATACTCTTCCTGCCAAGAAAGACGTAAATCATTTTTATGGTGGTGACCTGCAGGGCGTCATCGATAAGCTGGATTATCTGCAGGAACTGGGCGTAGAAGTGATCTATTTTAACCCCATCTTTGTTTCTCCCAGCAATCATAAATATGACGCGCAGGACTATCATCATATCGATCCTCATTTAGGCAGGATTGTAAAAGACGGTGGTAGTGTGCTGAAAAAGGATGCAACGACAAATAAAGATGCATCCATGTATATCACCAGAACCACCAGTGAAGAAAACCTCACAGCATCTGATGAACTGTTTATCGAACTGGTTGAAAAAGCCCATGCAAAAGGGATCAAAGTTCTGGTGGATGGGGTCTTTAATCACTGTGGTGCCTTTCATAAATGGCTGGATAGAGAGGGCTTCTATAAGGATACGGAAAAGGGTGCTTATCAGGAGAAGAAAAGTCCTTACCATGAGTATTTTTACTGGAAGGAAGATGGCAGCTATGAAGGCTGGTGGGGTTATGAAAACCATCCAAAGCTGAATGAAGAAGGCTGCAAGGAACTGAATAATGAGATCCTTAAGATCGGGAAGAAATGGGTTTCACCTCCCTTTAATGCCGATGGCTGGCGTTTGGATGTGGCCGCTGACTTAGGCAAATCTTCTGAATTTAATCATAAATTCTGGGCAGAATTCCGCAATGCAGTCAAAGGTGTTTCTTCAGATAAACTGATCCTTGCAGAGCATTATGGCGATGCGGTCAGCTGGCTGCAGGGGAATGAATGGGATTCCATTATGAATTATGATGCCTTTATGGAACCTGTTACATGGTTCCTGACGGGGGTTTCCAAGCACAGTACGGAAAAAAGGGAAGATATGTATAATGATGCGGATGTTTTCTGGGGTACAATGTTGTATCAGATGGGTAAACTTCCGATCCAGTCTATCATGACTTCTATGAATGAGCTTTCCAATCATGACCATTCCCGCTTCCTGACAAGAACCAATGGTTGTGTAGGCAGATTAGAGACAGATGGTAGCGAGGCTGCGGCAAAGGGTACAGATAAGGCTGTTTTACGGGAAGCCGTTCTTCTGCAGATGACTTGGCCCGGTGCACCTACGGTATACTACGGAGATGAAGCCGGTCTGACAGGCTGGACTGATCCCGATAACCGCCGTACCTATCCCTGGGGCAAGGAAGATAAGGAACTGATCGCATTCCATAAAGAGGCCATTTCTCTTCGCAAGAAAAATTCTGTGCTTCGTCATGGGTCTTTGCGTCATCTGTATGGTGAGTATGGCGTGATCGCCTATGGCCGTTTTGATCATAAAGAAAAAATTGTTGTTGCCCTGAATAATACAGAAGAAACAAAAAGTTTTTCTGTTCCGGTATGGCAGATCGGATGCCGTTTGGAAGGTGTGCTGGAAAATCAGCTGATGAGCAGCAGAGACGGATATTCTGGATTTCATTTCCATTATTCTGTAAAAAAAGGTATGGCTGAGATTACACTGCCCCCTAAGGGTGCAGTGGTATTGAAGGAAGTGTAATATGGACATACAGATCCTTTATGAAGATGAATATATGCTGGCGGCAGTGAAACCGCAAGGGATGCCTTCACAGGCGGATAAAACGGGGGATCTTGATTTATTATCCGAACTGGAAGGCTATGCAAAACAGCCTTTGGGTCTTCTCCACAGACTGGACAGACCGGTGGGTGGTGTGATGCTTTTTACAAAAGATAAAAAAGCAGAGGCTATCCTTGCGAAAGACCTGCAGGAAAACGGGCTGAATAAACGTTACCTCACGGTTTTATGCGGAAAACTGCCCAAAGAGCGGGGAACACTGGAGGATTATCTTCTGAAAAATGCCCGTACCAACCTTTCTGAGGTGGTATCCAAAGACAGAAAGGGTGCGAAAAAAGCCATCCTTCATTATACAAAAATGGCAGAAGTGGAAACGGATATGGGCTGGCTGAC